>NZ_BAAJYT010000199.1:0-6573 GCF_057541515.1 Acidovorax sp. KNOB132 | reverse complement strand
CCGGCGGGCGTGGCGCGCTGCGGGCGCTGCCTCACCGACCCGCCGCCGCTGGACGCCTGCCTTGCCGCGGTGGACTACGGCTACCCCTGGGCGCAGGCGCTGGCCGACTTCAAGTTCCGGACCGATCCCGGTTGGGCGCCGTCGCTGGCCACCCTGCTTCGCAGCACGCCCTGGGTGGAACCGGCCGTGGAAGCGGCCGGCTGCCTGCTGCCCATTCCCCTGTCGCGCGAGCGGATGAAAGAGCGCGGCTTCAACCAGGCCGCGCTGCTGGCGCGTGCCTTGTCGCCGGCGAAGGCGGATGCCGCCAGCCTGCTGCGCACCCGCGCCACCGAGGCGCAGAGCGGCCTGCCGCGCAAGGACCGGCTGCGCAACCTGCGCGGCGCGTTCGCGCTGGAGCCCGGGCGCGCCGCGCGCATCGCGGGCCGCCGGGTGGTTCTGGTGGACGACGTGATGACCACAGGCGCCACGCTGCACGCGGCGGCACGGGTGCTGCGCGAGGCCGGCGCCGTGCACATCACCGCGGTGGTGGTCGCCCGCACCGACAGCCCCTGACCAGGGCCGCTCACCAGCCCTGGATACGTTTGTTTACGAGCTTTCGCGCTGGGTGCGGCGCAGATGCCGACAATAGACGCCATGTTTCATATCGTTCTTGTCGAACCCGAGATCCCGCCCAACACGGGCAACGTGATCCGGCTGGCTGCCAACACCGCGTGCCGGCTGCACCTGATCGAACCCTTGGGTTTTTCCATGGAAGACCGCCTGATGAAGCGCGCGGGCCTCGACTACCACGAGTACACCGAGGTGCAGCGCCACGCGGGATGGACCGCCTTCCTGCGCGATGCCGAGCCGGACGCCACCCGCATGTTCGCCATGACCACGCACGCCACGCTCACGGTGTATGAAACCAGCTTCCGCGCCGGCGACTGGCTGGTGTTCGGCGCCGAGACGCGCGGCCTGCCGCCCGAGCTGCGCGAATCATTCCCGCCTGCCCAGCAGCTGCGGCTGCCGATGGTGCCGGGGCAGCGCAGCCTGAACCTGTCGAACGCCGTGGCGGTCACGGTGTACGAAGCCTGGCGGCAAAACAGCTTTCTCTGATGCGCCAAGGCCCTGGCCCGGCCCTCAGGCCTGCGGGGCGGGCGGGGCCGCGTTTTGGTCCAGGACGCCAGGGGCCTGCAGCGCCTCCTCCACGGACTTGCGCGTGCGGGCGCTCAGAAAATCCAGGAAGGCCCGCGTGCGTGCGGGCATGAACTTGCGGCTCGGAAAGGCCGCGTACAGCGTGAAGCGCCCCGCCGTCCAGGGCGCCAGCACCCGCACCAGTTGCCCGCTGCGCAGGTAAGGCGCGGCCAGATCGACCGGCAGCGAGGTCAGCCCCGCGCCATCCAGCGCAGCACGCAGCAGGGTCTCGATGTGGTTGGTCACGCAGACCGGTTGCACCTCGATGTCGATGGCCCGGTGGCCCAGCAGGGGATCGAACAGGCGCATCACCCCCGGTTTGGTGTCGCTGCGCCGGCGCAGCAGGCACTGGTGCCGGGCCAGGTCCTGCGGCACCTGCGGCATGCCGTGGTCCCGCAGGTAGGCGGGCGAGGCGCACACCACGCTGTCGGACCGCACGATGGGCCGGGTGATCACGTTGGCGCCGAAGACCGCGTCGTCGCTCAGCAGCGTGATGTCGAAATCGCCGATGGGCGGCTCCAGCGAGGAATCCACATGGATGTCCAGCACCACCCGGGGATGCGCCCGGTGAAAGCCCTCCACCAGCGGCGCGAGGATGTGGACCGCGAGCACCGGCGGCGCGTGCAGCCGCAGCACGCCGGCGATCTCCGAGGTGTGGGCCTGGGCCGCGGCGAAGGCCTCCTCCACGTCGGCCAGGATGGTGCGCACGCGGGCCAGGTAGGCCTCGCCGGCATCGGTGAGCGAGACCCGGCGCGTGGTCCGCTGCAGCAGCCGGGTGCCGATGTGGCTCTCCAGGTCGGCAACCAGCCGGGTGACCGCCGCGGCCGACAGGTCCATCGCGCGCGCGGCCGCGGCGAAGCCGCCTTCGTCCACCACGGACTGGAACACGCGCATCGTCAGCAATCTATCCATTGCAGGAATGACGGCGTTTCAAGGGCCGCGATTATTTCAATTTTGTTAATTATTCATTGCCGAGAGTGCTGTTTTTCAAAGGGTTAACCCTGCGTACAGTTCAACCCATCGATGAGAAAGCCTGAAGGCGGACCCACCGAGGCAGGACAAGACCGGCCCCCAACAAGACCAGCCTTGCCCGGAAACACCAACCAATGAAGGACACCATCATGAACAACTACCGCACTCTCGCCACCGCTGCCGCCATCGCCCTGAGCGCCTTCGCCGCCCACGCCGGGGTGGAAGGCGACGGCTCCGACTATCCCGCCCCTGTCGCCGCCTCCAGCGCACTGACCCGTGAAGCCGTCGTGGCCGACCTGGTGGCCGCCCGCCAGAACGGCACCCTGCCCCGCGCCGGCGACTGGTACGACGTGCCCGCGCCCCTGGCCGTTTCCGGCAACGCCACGGTCGTCACCCGCAAGGAAGTGCAGGCGCAAACCGTGGCGGCCGCGAAGTCGCGCAACACGGTCAGCGGCGACCACTGATCTGATCGCACGGCGGCCCGGCCGGTTGCGGCCGGCCCAGCCCCTTCCCCAAAAAAGGCCCGCAGGTTCGCCCTGCGGGCCTTTTTCATGGGGCGCCTTCAGGGCGCGGCGCCGTAGTTGCGCGCCAGAGACTCGGCCACGCACGCGGGCTTGTCGGACCCTTCGCGCTCGATGGTGACCAGCCAGGTCATCTGGATGCCGTCCGGCGCGGCGGGCTCGCAGGCCTGCAGCGTGAGCCGCGCGCGCAGGCGGCTGCCCACGGGCACGGGCGAGGTGAAGCGCACGCGGTTGAGCCCGTAGTTCACGCCCATCCGCGCGCCGGCGATGGCGAACGCCGATTCGAAGAACCGCGGAATCAGCGACAGCGTGAGAAACCCGTGGGCGATCGGCGCGCCGAACGGGCCCTGGGCCGCGCGCTCGGGATCGACATGGATCCACTGGTGGTCGCCCGTGGCCTCGGCGAACTGGTCGATCTGCGCCTGGGTGATGGTGATCCAGTCGGTCACCGCCACCTCGCTGCCCACGCAGGCGGCCACTTCGGAATACGTCTGGAAGGTTTTCATGCGCGCACTTTAGGCCGGGGCGGGCCGTGCGCGTTGTCGGGCGCGCGACAGCCGCGCGCGCCGGCCTACTGGTCGAGCCAGTCGCAGATGCCCTGCCACTGCTCCAGGTCGCGCGCCACGCGGCTGGCCGAGACGTCGAAGACCGACAGGCCCTGCGCGGCCAGATGGATGTAGTTCTGCGTGTCGCGCAGCCGGCCCAGTACCGGCAGCCCCAGGCTTTCGACGAACTCGCCCAGCTTGTCGGCCGCGATGGTGCGGGCATCGACCCGCATGCCGACGATGCCGATCTGCACGTTCGCCGCATGGCGGCTTTCGGCCAGCTCGTCCAGGAAGCCACGGATGGCGAAGATGTCGAACACACTGGCCTGCAGCGGCACGATCACCTTGTCGGCCAGCTGGAGCACCGACTTGAGCTGCGCGCCGTGCAGGCCCGCGGGCGTGTCCAGCACCGCGTGGGTGGCCTCCTTGGGCGGGCGGCCGATGGCGTCGGGCTGCACGGGCCAGTCGCCGATGGGCCGAACGGCCGGGGACCGCAGCCCGCGCCACAGCCGGGACGACTGCTGCGGGTCGGCGTCGCCCAGCACCACGGCGTGGCCCTGGCTGGCGAAATAGCCGGCGATGTTGGTGGCGAGCGTGGATTTGCCCACGCCGCCCTTGGGATTGGCCACTGCGATCACTGGCATGCACGCCTCCTGGGTGTCAAAAGTTGGGTTGGCGGGGGCGATGGTAGCGCCGCCCGGGGCCAGACTGGGGAGTATGAGTCAAAAACCCCTCCAGCGCATATTCCACTAGGGCATATTGCTATATTTTTAATAGCAAATGGATTCAACCGTGCTGGGCCCCGCGCTTGACGAAGAAGAGCCCCGTGCCCACGGCCATCAGCAGGCCGCCGAACACGCGGTTCTGCGCACGCACCGCGCGGGCGTTGCGCAGCAGCCGGCGCAGTGCGCTGGCGCCCGCGGCATAGCCGTGCATGACGGCCATGTCCACCGCCACCATGGTGGCCGCCATGGCGAGCAGTTGCGTCCACAGCGGGCGGGTGTCGGTCATGAACTGGGGCAGCACGGCCACCATGAAGATGATGCCCTTGGGGTTGGTGGCGTTGGTCAGAAAGCCCGTGAGGCAGCGCTTTTGCCACGGGCCGGCCGGCGCGGCCTCCCCGCCCGGCAGGGACGACGCATCGCCCGAGCGCCATTGGGCGATGCCGATGTAGATGAGGTAGCACGCGCCCAGGATCTTCACCGCGCTGAACGCCGTCTCGGAGGCCAGCAGCAGCGAGCCCACGCCCGCCCCGGCGATCACCAGGATCAGCAGCAGCCCCAGTTGCAGCCCGAGGATGGTGGCGCCCGTCTTTCGCACGCCGTAGGTGAGGCCGTGGCTCATGGACAGCACGGCGCCGGAGCCTGGCGAGATCGCGATGAGGCAAGCCGCCGCCAAAAATGCCAGCCAGGTGTGCAGGTCCATGGGTCCGCCGGAAAAGAAAGGAAAGAAGATGAAAGGATCGGGAGCCGCCGATCTTACCGATGCAAAATTGCCGAGGTCCCTTCACCGCCTCTTTCTCCACCCCATTCCTTCTCCATGGCCCACGCACCCACCTGGCTCACCTACGGCTTCCTCTACCTGGGCGCGGCCGTGCTCGCCGTGCCCATCGCGCGGGCACTGGGGCTGGGGGCGATCATCGGCTACCTGGCGGCCGGCATCGCCATCGGCCCCTGGGGCCTGGGCCTGGTGAGCAACGTGCAGGACATCCTGCATTTCGCCGAGTTCGGCGTGGTGCTGATGCTGTTCCTCGTCGGCCTGGAGCTGCAGCCCAGCCGGCTGTGGAGCCTGCGGCGCCCGATCTTCGGGCTGGGCAGCGCGCAGGTGCTGGGGTGCGCGGCGCTGCTGTGGCTGGCGGCGTGGGCCTGCGGCCTGCCGTGGCGCGTGGGGCTGGTGGGCGCGCTGGGACTGGCGCTGTCGTCCACGGCCATCGCGCTGCAGTCGCTGGGCGAGCGCAACCTGATGCGCACCGATAGCGGGCAGAAGGCGTTCTCGATCCTGCTGTTCCAGGATGTGGCGGCCATTCCCATCCTGGCGCTGCTGCCGCTGCTGGGTGCGGCCGCCGCGGCCGACGCGGCACCCCATGCCACGCCCGACCTGCTGCTGGAAGCGGCCAAGATCGTGGGCGTGGTGGGTGGCATCGTCCTGGGCGGGCGGCTGCTGCTGCGCCCGGTGCTGCGCTGGATCGCCAAGAGCAGGACGCCGGAGATCTTCACCGCCGCCTCGCTGCTGCTGGTGGTGGGCATCGCCTGGCTGATGGTCATCGTGGGCCTGTCGATGGCGCTGGGCGCCTTCCTCGCCGGCGTGCTGCTGGCCGACAGCGAATACCGGCGCGAGCTGGAGGCCGATATCGAGCCCTTCAAGGGCCTGCTGCTGGGGCTCTTCTTCATGGCCGTGGGCATGTCCATCGACTTCGGCGTGCTGATGCGCTCGCCCGGGTTGATGGCCCTGGTGCTGCTCGGCTTTCTGGTCATCAAGGGCGTGGTGATCTACGCGCTGGCGCGCGTGACCGGCACGCCGTACCAGGAGCGGCCCGTGATGACGCTGCTGCTGGCGCAGGGCGGCGAGTTCGCGTTCGTCGTGTTCCAGGCGGCATCGACGGCGGGCGCGCTGCCGGCGGAAACCGCGTCGCTGCTGATCGGCGCCGTGGCGCTGTCGATGCTGCTGTCGCCGCTGCTGCTGGTGTTGCTGGACCGCGTGCTGCTGCGCCGCTATGCGCGGCTCAAGACCGATGTGCCGGCCGCGGCCGAGATCTCCGAGCCGCAGGAGGCGCCGGTCATCATCGCGGGCTTCGGGCGCTACGGGCAGATCGTCGCGCGCACCATGCTGCTGCAAGCCGTGCCGACCACCGTGCTGGACCACAGCGTGGAGATGCTCGAGGTGGCCCACACCTTCGGCTACCGCGTGTTCTACGGCGACGCCACGCGGCTGGAGCTCCTGCGCATCGCAGGGGCCGCGCAGGCCCGCATCCTGGTCATCGCGGTGGACGACACGGGCCAGTCCGTCAAGATCGCCGCACTGGCGCGCGCTCACTTTCCGCAGCTGAAAATCGTGGCCCGCGCCCGCAACATGAGCCATTGGAACGCGCTGCGCGATCTGGGCGTGGAGCACGTCGAGCGCGAGCTGTTCGAGTCGAGCCTGAAGACCGCCCGCACGGTGCTGGAACTCATGGGCCTGCCGGCGCAAGAGGCCCAGCGCGTGGCGGACCGGTTTCGCCAACACAACATCGACCTGGCCAACCGCATGTACCCGCACCACAAGAACCAGGAGAAGTTCATCGCCGTGGCGCGACAAGGGCGCCAGCAACTGGTGGAACAGATGGCCAAGGAGCGGCAGGAAGCCGCATCCGCCGCGGCGGATGC
>NZ_BAAJYT010000198.1:0-6580 GCF_057541515.1 Acidovorax sp. KNOB132 | reverse complement strand
CCTCCTTCAACCCCAACGCACCGGACCTGGCGCTCGAACTCGCATCTATACCGCACGTGATCGCACTCGGTTGCGGCTCACCTTGCGGGCAAAACGCCTGGGGCTTTCGCTGACCGAGGCAAAGGAAATCATCGATCTCTACGACAGTCCCAGGGACACCGGTGTGCAGCTCCGCAAATTCCTGGACGTGCTGGCGGGGCACCGCAAGCAACTGGAGGCCCAGATGGCCGATCTTCAGGCGAACCTGGAGGAGGTGCGGGAACATGAAAGGGAAGCGAGGGCACTGCTCCTCAAGGCGGAAAAGAAGAAATAGGCCATAATTGACGTTTACGTAAACGTAACTCAGCCAAGCCATGCCGATCACGCTGTCTGACCTTGCCCATCCCGACCATGTGCACCGCGTTTCTCAGAGTTTTGCCCTTCAGGGCGCCATGCGCACTTTGGGCGCGCAGCTGGGGCACATTGCCCCGGGCGAGGTGGACATCGAATTGGACTGGGCCGCGTCGCTGACACAACAGCATGGTTTTTTACATGCGGGAATGGTGTCCGCCGCGCTGGATTCCGCCTGCGGATACGCGGCCTTTACCCTGATGCCTGACGAGGCCGCGGTGTTGACAATCGAATTCAAGATCAACCTGTTGGCGCCGGCGCGCGGACCCCGCTTTCGCATGGAAGGCCGTGTCGTCAAGCCGGGCCGGACCATCACGGTGTGCGAAGGCCGGGCCTACGGTGTTGACGTCAGCCAGGAAAAACTGATCGCCACCATGGGCTGCACGCTCATGTCCGTCATCGGGCGCGATGGCATTGCCGGCTGAACTTCTTCTTCATTAATTCCCAAAATAGGAGACTCCATGACCCTCGCCAGCCTTCCCGGCCTGAATTTCCAACTGGGCGAAGACATTGATGCCTTGCGCGATGCTGTGCGCGACTTCGCGCAAGCCGAGATCGCACCGCGTGCGGCGGAGATCGATCGCACCGACCAGTTCCCCATGGACTTGTGGCGCAAGATGGGCGAGTTGGGCGTGCTCGGCATCACCGTGCCGGAGGCGTACGGAGGTGCGCATATGGGGTATCTCGCGCACATGGTGGCGATGGAGGAAATTTCGCGGGCCAGCGCGTCGGTGGGCCTGTCCTACGGCGCCCACAGCAATCTGTGCGTGAACCAGATCAACCGCAACGGTTCCGAAGAGCAAAAGCACAAGTACCTGCCCGGCCTGATCAGTGGCGAGCATGTGGGCGCGCTGGCCATGAGCGAGCCGGGCGCCGGCTCCGATGTGATCAGCATGAAGCTCAAGGCCGAAGACAAAGGCGGCTATTACCTGCTCAACGGCACCAAGATGTGGATCACCAACGGCCCGGACGCCGACACGCTGGTGGTTTACGCCAAGACGGAGCCCGAACTGGGGGCACGCGGCGTCACGGCTTTCCTGATCGAAAAGGGAATGAAGGGCTTCAGCATTGCGCAAAAGCTCGACAAGCTTGGCATGCGGGGAAGCCACACGGGTGAGCTGGTGTTCGAGAATGTCGAAGTTCCAGCGAGCCAGATCCTGGGCACCGTCAACGGTGGTGCCAAGGTTCTCATGAGCGGGCTCGACTACGAACGGGCGGTGTTGACCGGCGGGCCGTTGGGGATCATGCAGGCGGTCATGGACAACGTGGTGCCCTACATCCACGACCGCAAGCAGTTCGGCCAGAGCATCGGCGAGTTCCAGCTGATCCAGGGCAAGGTGGCCGACATGTACACGGTGCTGCAGGCGGGCCGCTCGTTTGCCTACACGGTGGCGAAGAACCTCGACATGCTGGGGACCGACCATGTGCGCCAGGTGCGCAAGGACTGCGCGTCCGTCATCCTGTGGTGCGCCGAAAAAGCCACCTGGATGGCCGGCGAGGGTGTTCAGATTTTTGGCGGAAACGGTTACATCAACGAATACCCGTTGGGCCGCTTGTGGAGAGATGCAAAACTCTACGAGATCGGCGCCGGCACCAGCGAAATTCGCCGTATGCTAATCGGCCGCGAATTGTTCGCGGAAACATGCTGATTTGTTGAACAATCTTCGAAAGAACTGACATGGCCGTTCCCGACATCGAACAACTTTTCGTCCACAACCGTGCGTGGGCAGCGCAGATGGAGCGGGAACGTCCCGGGTTTTTCACGGGCCTCATGGCACAGCAAAAGCCCAAATACATGTGGGTCGGCTGTTCCGACAGCCGCGTGCCAGCCAACCAGATCACCGGATTGGAGCCCGGAGAGGTGTTCGTGCACCGCAACGTGGCCAATGTGGTGGTGCCCACCGATCTGAACTGTCTCTCCACCATTCAGTATGCGGTCGACCAGCTGCGGGTCGAACATCTGATGGTGGTCGGCCATTACGGGTGCGGCGGCGTGCTGGCCGCGCTGCAGGATGTGCGTGTGGGCCTGGCGGACAACTGGATCCGCCACGTGAAGGATGTGCGCGACCGCCACCGCGAGCTCATCGCCGCGACGCCGCAGGCGTGGCGCCACGACGTGCTGTGCGAACTCAACGCCATCGAGCAGGTGATGAACGTCGCGCAGACCACCGTGATGCTCGATGCCTGGGCGAGCGGCCAGAACGTCACCCTGCATGCCTGGTGCTACGGCCTCAAGGATGGGTTGATCAAGAACCTGAACCTGGAGGTCTCCGGCACCGAAGGCCTCGACGCGCTTTATCAGGCGGCCGTTGCCGGCATTGCAGCTACCCGCCGCGAGTAAGCTCGCTCTCCTTCGCAGGACGCGGCCCATGTTTCCCCAGCGACTGGATTCCCCCCACGCCTACGCGATCGCCAAGGCGATGATGGATGGCTTCAACCGCCACTATCAGCTGTTCCGCACGGAGTCCGCGCGCGCCAAGCACCGTTTCGAGACGGCCGACTGGCTCGGGCAGCAACGGGCCCAGCGCGAGCGGATCGAGTTCTACGATCTGCGCGTGAAGGAATGCGTGCGACGGCTGGACAGGGAGTTCAACGCAGGCGAGCAGCCCATGGACGTGTGGCACCAAGTCAAGCTGCACTACATCGGCCTGCTCGTGGACCACCACCAGCCCGAGCTGGCCGAGACGTTCTTCAACTCGGTCACGACGAAGATCCTGCACCGCACGCATTTCCACAACAACTTCATCTTCGTGCGGCCGGCCGTGAGCACGGAGTACATCGAAAACGAGGAGCCGGCCGCCCGGCCGACGTACCGCGCCTATTACCCGTCGCCGGACACACTGCACGAGACGTTGATCCGCATCGTGGACAACTTCCAGCTGCAGCGCGAGTTCGAAGACCTGGACCGCGATACCAGCCATGTGCTGGCAGCCCTCCAGCAGCGCCTGGGGCCACACACCAAGCTGCGCGCCAATTTCCAGGTGCAGGTGCTGTCGGGCCTGTTCTATCGGAACAAGGGCGCCTACCTGGTGGGCAAGGTGATCAACGGCTTCAACGAACTGGCGTTTGCCTTGCCGATCCTGCACGGCAGCGCGGGCCGCCTGGTGATCGATGCGGCCCTGTTCGGCGAGGACGACCTGCAGATGCTGTTCAGCTTCGCGCGGGCGTATTTCATGGTGGACATGGAAATCCCGAGCGCCTACGTGCAGTTCCTGCGCAGCCTGATGCCGCGCAAGCCCCGGGCCGAGCTGTACAACGCGCTGGGCCTGGCCAAGCAAGGCAAGACGCTTTTCTACCGCGACTTCCTGCACCACCTGCGTTATTCCAGCGACCGCTTTCGCATCGCGCCGGGCATCAAGGGGATGGTGATGCTGGTGTTCGATCTGCCCAGCTTCCCATTCGTGTTCAAGCTCATCAAGGACTACTACCCGCCGCCGAAGGACACGACGCGCGAGCAGATCCAATCCAAGTACCTGCTGGTCAAGCAGCACGACCGCGTGGGCCGCATGGCCGATACGCTCGAATACAGCGAGGTGGCCTTTCCGCGCGAGCGATTCGAAGACGGGCTGATCGCCGAGATCGAGAAATTCGCCCCGAGCCAGCTGGAGATCAGCGACCGCGACGGCGACGGCCAGATCGAAGTCATCATCAAGCACCTGTACATCGAGCGGCGGATGATTCCGCTCAACATCTACCTGCAGGAGGCCTTCGAGGCCGGCCTGCACGATCCGCGCGCGCGCCAGCAGATGGAGCGCAGCGTGGTCGAATACGGCAATGCGATCAAGGATCTGGTGGCCGCCAACATCTTTCCCGGCGACATGCTTTGGAAGAACTTCGGCGTGACGCGCAATGGCAAGGTCGTGTTCTACGACTACGACGAGATCGAATACCTCACCGACTGCCAGTTCCGCCGCGTGCCCGCGGCGCGCAACGAAGAGGACGAGATGAGCGGCGAGGTCTGGTATGCCGTGGGTCCGCGCGACGTATTCCCGGAAACCTTCGCCCCCTTTTTTGCTCGGCAACGACGCGGTGCGCGATGTGTTCATGCGCCACCACGCCGATCTGCTGGACGCGGACTTCTGGCAGTCGCACAAGGAGCGCATCCAGGCGGGCCATGTGTACGACGTTTTTCCCTATGACAACGAACGGCGGTTCTCGTCCGGGACTGCACCGCCTTCCTGAGCGCCGCCGTGGCAGCACCCTGGCCCATCCCTTCGGCTTTTTTAACCCCTTCCCCCCTCTTTTTGCAGGAGCAACAGCATGAGCAGTGATTCCATCGTCATCGTCGGTGCCGCGCGCACCCCCATGGGCGCCTTCCAGGGCGATTTCTCCAGCCTGGCGGCACACGACCTGGGCGGCGTGGCCATCCGCGCCGCCGTCGAGCGCGCGGGCATCGCGCCGGAGTCGGTCGAAGAGGTGCTGTTCGGCAATTGCCTGATGGCTGGCCAGGGCCAGGCGCCCGCGCGCCAGGCAGGCTTCAAGGGCGGGCTGCCGCAGAGCGCCGGCGCCGTGACGCTGAGCAAGATGTGCGGCTCGGGCATGAAGGCCGCGATGTTCGCGCACGACCTGCTGCTGGCCGGCTCGCACGATGTGATCGTCGCCGGCGGCATGGAGAGCATGACCAACGCGCCGTACCTGCTGCAAAAGGGCCGCGGCGGCTACCGCCTGGGCCATGACCGCATCTTCGACCACATGATGCTCGACGGCCTGGAGGACGCCTACGAGCCCGGCCGCTCGATGGGTACCTTCGGTGAGGATTGCGCCGCCAAGTACCAGTTCACGCGCGAGCAGCAGGATGCCTTCGCCGTGGCCAGCGTGCAGCGCGCCAAGGCGGCCAGCGACTCCGGCGCGTTCGCCGACGAGATCGCACCGGTCACGGTCAAGACCCGCGCGGGCGAGACCGTGGTGTCGGTGGACGAAGGCCCGGGCAAGGTCAAGCTGGACAAGATTCCCCAGCTCAAGCCCGCGTTCAAGAAGGACGGCACCATCACCGCCGCCTCCAGCTCCAGCATCAACGACGGCGCGGCCGCGCTCGTGATGATGCGCGAGTCCACCGCCCTCAAGCTCGGCCGCCAGCCCATCGCCCGCATCGTGGCCCATGCCATGCACGCCCAGGCTCCGGAATGGTTCACCACCGCGCCGGTCGGCGCCACCCAGAAAGCCTTGAACAAGGCCGGCTGGAGCGTGCTGGACGTGGACCTGTGGGAAGTCAATGAGGCCTTTGCCGTCGTGCCCATGGCGCTCATGAAGGAGCTGAACGTGTCGCACGACATCGTGAACGTGAACGGTGGCGCCTGCGCCCTGGGCCACCCCATCGGTGCCAGCGGCGCCCGCATCATGGTCACGCTGATCCATGCGCTGAAGGCGCGCGGCAAGAAGCGCGGCCTGGCCACGCTGTGCATCGGCGGGGGCGAAGGCACGGCCGTCGCGCTGGAACTGATCTGATCGAGGCCCGTGGCGTATTGCTATTAAATGTATAGCAGCACGCCTTAGAATTGATTGCGGTGGAAGCCGATTGGATACAAGGATTCAGGCAGTGACCCAGACCGTTCTCGTCATCGGCGCATCGCGCGGCATCGGGCTCGAATTCGTGCGGCAATACCGCGAGGCCGGCTGGCGCGTGATCGCCACCGTGCGCGACGACGCCGGCCGCGAGCGCGTGCAGTCCCTGGGGGCCGAGCCGATGCGCGTGGATGTGGCCGACCCGGCCAGCGTCAGCGGCCTGGCCTGGCTTTTGGACGGCGAAAAGCTCGACGTGGCGCTCTACGTGGCGGGCGTGATCCGCCGGCCCTCGGCGCTCACCCCGCCCACGCGCGAGGATTTCGACGCCGTCATGCGCACCAACGTGCTCGGCGCCATGCAGGCGCTGCCACAGGTCGCGCCCCATGTGGCGATGGCGGGCGGCACCCTGGCGTTCCTGTCGTCCGCCATGTCGCTGATCGGCAGCGTGCCGGGCAGCGATTCGTGGCTGTACCGCACGAGCAAGGCCGCGCTCAACATGGCGGTGGCCGCTGCGCAGCACGACTATCCGGAGGCCACGCTCATCACGCTCGACCCGGGCTGGGTGCAAACCGACATGGGGGGGCGAGAGCGCGGCGCTCACGCCCGAGGCGAGCGTGCGCGGCATGCGCGCGGTGCTGGCGGGCGTCACCTCGGCCGACCGGGGGCCGGCTGCTGCACCACGACGGCC
>NZ_BAAJYT010000197.1:0-6593 GCF_057541515.1 Acidovorax sp. KNOB132 | reverse complement strand
CGGTTGCCCGCCAGGTCGTAGGTGATGCGCACATCCGCGCGGCTGTCGAACACCGCCCGCAGCCGGTTCTGCGCGTCATACACCAGGTGGTTGTCTTGGTACACCACGTTGTCCAGCACCCCGGAGGACAGCAGCACGTACCCAAGGTACCTTTCAGGGCAAGCGCCCCGGCGCGGTCACCGCCACATTCCGCGCGATCAAGTCATAAGTCAATTGCTATCAATTAAATAGCGCGCAAGGCATGAATTTCTAAGGCGTAAGGCCGATTTAATGCTTAAACCAAAGGATCGAGCAATTTTCGGCACGCTCAACGCCGTTTTAGGGGCCCTGCAATCAGCAACTCCCTCGGAAATGACCTTGCAAGCGGGGCTCTCGGGGCTTGCGGTCTGCTGCAAAAAATGTGAACTTCCATCAGAAGTGACCAAACCCTGGAAATAAGGAGCGGACCAATTCGCGATCTCTACGAGGACCGGCTCATGAAATCGAGCCCGTAAAATCAGCAGCCAGCTTCACGAAATCGGCAAAGATTCAATGGCCTCACACAGAAATCAGGCCAGGCTCGGTGGTCGCAACTTGCGACCACATAGACCCCGGCCCTCAACAGTCAAAGGGTTGGGTGAGGCAATCATTTTTTAGCTGCTATTGAACCGGCAGACATACATGAAAACCGACGTGATTCCTCATAAACAGATACGCGCCATATACGACACCGACACCATTCGGGTCTATCAGGCGTACAGCGATGCAATTGCCGATTCGGCACTGGCGCACGGCCGCTTCGTCTCGCCACCGTTCAAGCTGGAGCGCATGACGTGGATCAAACCGTCTTTTCTGTGGATGATGTACCGCGCTGGCTGGGGCTTCAAAGAGCCTGGGCAACGCCGCATCTTGGCCATTGACATCACGCGGAAAGGCTTCGAGTGGGCTTTGGCGCACAGTTGCTTGAGCCACGCAGATCCGTCGATGAGCAAGGAAGAGTGGGAGCGGCTAAAGAGTGAATCTCCGGTGCGCATCCAATGGGACCCGGAGCGCGATTTCTTGCTTCAGCCATTGCCGCACAGAGCTATCCAGATCGGGTTGAGCAAAGACGCCGTAAAGCTCTACGCGAGCGAGTGGATTCGCCGTATCACCGACCTGACGCCGCTGGCTCATGAGATTCATGCGCTTGTGCAAGACAAGCAGTTTGAAGACGCAAAGAGAAGATTGCCCGTCGAACATCCTTACGAGCAATCAAGCATATGAGCCGAAAGGCCCATACACCGCACTACCGCTTTTCATAGCTTCTTCGAACTCGACCTGACCAAGCAGGGAGCTAGCTTGGTCAGGCCATTTCTCGGAGATATGCCGAGACCAGTTCTCAGCATCCATTGCGTGAATGGGTTGCAGAATTTCTTCCGGGTGCAGGCCGTCTGCTGCAAGCCTTGTCAGTGCCTTTTTTGCAGCTTCCCCGTAGTCATTGCCTGGCGCATAGCAACTGACATAGGCGCCTGAGAATTCCATTGGCATTATTGAATTCTCTAGCCGGCGCACATGGAACGGAATAATAAAAATCTTCACAAAACTAGTCCTTTTAAATCACAAGTTATGCGGGTCAATTCTGCGGACCGTACCCGGCTTAATAGCATTTCTCAACCACTGGATTTGCTCAGGGGTTCTCAATCCAAACTGATCCGCAGCCTTGTTTACGTCCACACGCAGCGGAGCCATTGGATTTATTTTGACATCTAGTCCCTTGTCATAAACCGAAGATGCCCTGAGCCGATCCAGAAGTGATGCGTCAACTTCAACTGCTGTGACCGTGGCATTACCACCGCGGTTCACAAGCGCAAACTCTTTAGCGCGTTCTGGCTGCCCGATATTGACGAACAAGGCTCTTTCTCTACCAGAGCCTGTCGTAACCACCGGAACAGTGCCGTCTGCCTGAATACGTGGAGCAAATCCTCCGTCATCGACACGGTACAAAGTGACTGTCTTTCCATTTCCAATGTTGCCAAGTGATTTGCCAATAACGCCACCAAGCCCGGCACCAGCGGCCACACCCATCTGGCTAGCTGCTCCACTATCTATAGCAACGCCTGCAATGTGGTCTAACGCTTCACGGTTTAACCCCCCTCCTGCCAGAGCGCGAGCCATGTAACCGTTATAAGTGCTGTCGCGGGACCACACGGCCCCGGGCTGCTTTGTCAACTCCTTATATTCTTGGGCAAGAGCGCGCTCTTGCGCCGGTGTTCGCGGACTGCCGTCGTATTCCATGTTGACTAGATCACGGATACGACCCTGCCGGTCAAATTGTGCAATTTGCGTGGGAGTTTGGAGGTCAGCCATGACTGGCCCGGCTCCTAAAGACCCTGATTGCGAGTTGATGGCGGTGGCCGCCTGCGCCGCTGCAGCCAGCCGATCCGTGCGCATCGAGCTCTCCCTGGCAACGGCCTGCGCCCCTGTGCGGGCTGGGCCCATGTCGTCCAGGTCGATGTGAAGCTCTTGGGCCGGTTGCACCATCGGTACACCATCACGGCCGATCTGCACCTGGCCAGTCCGCAGCAGGTAGCCGTAGCCGGCCATCTGCTGCTGCCTGTCAAGGCCGATGCCTGCCAGCGCGGCCAGAGGGCCCTGGCCTTGGCCCACGACGGCCGTTCGGCGGCTGCCGTTGTAGTTATCACTCTCGATGTCGGAGCCATTGCGGTAGTCAGGATCCGATCTGCGCGTCATACACCAGGTGGTTGTCTTGGTACACCACGTTGTCCAGCACCCCGGAGGACAGCAGCGTCTTTTGCGCCATCTTCTCCGACACCCGGTTGCCCGCCAGGTCGTAGCCGTAGTTGGTGCTCTGGCCCAGGTAGTTGTCCCGGATCTCGATGCGCTGGCCGGCTCCGTCGTAGCGGTAGTCCAGGCTCTTGCCGGCCCCATTGCCCTAGTGCGTGAGGTCGCCCGCCCGGTTGTAGGTGTAGTGGAAGTCCACCGTGCCGCCACCGGTCTTGCCGTCCGTGCGCCCGATCAGGCGCCCGAAGGTGTCGTAGGTCCAGGACTGGCTCATACCGGCCGCATCCGTCTGGCCCACCTTGTGGCCCAGCGCGTCGTAGCGGTAGCGCATCTGGTAGGCCAGGGGTGCCACCGGGGTGTTGTCGACCCCGGGTTTCTTGAGCGGGTCTGTGACCTTGACCGTCTCCTGCCCGCTCAGCACCACGTTGCCCGCCCGGTCGTAGCGGTAGCGCGTGATCGGTCCCGTCAATGACCGCGCGGACCATGCCCACGCCGCCCACAGTCTGCCTGGCCGCTTTCACGGCCCGCAGCATGAAGGTGGAGGTGATCTCGTATTCGCTGGGGGTGGTCAGGTAGTCCCCCATGCTGCGCCCGTCCACCGCATTGCCGTTGTAAACCGAGTACAGCGCCGTGGTCCCATCCACCGGCACGCTGGCGATGTAGCCGTCGTTCTGGTACGCGTTCTGGTACCAGGTGCCCGGGTTGAAGCGAAAGTTCGGATCGCTCTTTGGCTCCGCATAGATGGGCTCTCGTCTGCAACACCCCGCCGTTGTTTGACTTGCCAACTACGAGTGCTTCGCCCGCAGGCGTGCTCGTCACGTAGCGGACGTAGAACTTAACGGAGGCGTTGGGCACGTGCGGCTGGACTTAAAACTGAAGACCTGACCCCGAGCCCGCCTACTCATCCCGACGCTGCGGACTTTGCTAGCAAACACCTATCCAAATCAGCAGTCGAGATCCCTGGCGCACCTGCTAGCAGCCAGTCCGAGAACTCTTGAGGGAACGGACTTAGCCATTTCCCCTCTTTCTGCTGACGCTCTGCGCCCTCTCCGAACTCGGCAACGAACTTCAGGTGATAGAGAGCTGCTGTCCACAGGCGTGCAAGCTGTCGATCATCCGGCGCTCCCTCAGATTCCTCGTTGGAATACGGGGACTCGCCCTCCAACATTAACACTAGTTCTCCCGCGTGCCCGCTTCCTACAAGGTGTTGAATGACTTCAGTCTTAGTGATGGCTTGATGCACTTAAAACCCAAATGTGAAGATTTCGCCGTTCTGGGTCTCGACGGTGCGGAACCCAAGCTTCGACATGGACTTGCCAAACGGCGTTTGCCAAGCGGCTTCAGCAGGAGCCACACCTTGCCCCAAAGCTCCTCGATATGCCTCAGCATTTGTAAGACCAAACCGAGCGGAGACGTTACTGACGTTTTCAGCGCCAACACCTTCTATTGCGCGAGACAACAGGTCGGTACCGACTCCACGACCGGGAACTGACGTGGAGTACCAATCAACAAATAATTTTCCGTCAGGCCCAAGGCGTGCAAGCAGCAGGTCGCTGCAGGCTGTGCGCGAATCGATCACAGCGCCTGTTACACGATCAAACTGTTTTTTAGATAGCAATTCTATTTGCGGGCTTTAACCTTGTTGCCTCAGTTCTGTGCTGAATGACAGCCCTGAACTATGCGCTGGCTTGGAGCCATTTCCAGTGTTGCCAAATTAAAGGTGCCCGACAACAAGCCGCGACAGTCACATGTGGTAACCCCTGTCGCCATAGGCCGCTAGAAAGTCATGAACGCCGCGCTTCACTACCTTAGTATCGCTGTCGGTTCGATGTGAAATAGCTGACCGTAGGTCTGCAACAACTTGCTGCAGTTCTGAGGATTCATTCAACAGGCCTACGTCTTCCACGACTTCACCAAGCATTGCCAAAAATACGGGCGCCTCGCATGAGCCCGAATTTTCTCGGGCATATTTATAAGCAACAGCTCGATTGGCTCGATAAAGCATGTTAAAGGCAAAGGCGCGCAAATGCACATCTCCGGCCGTCGAACGCAACAGATTCAGCGCTAACTTGCCGCCCGTCGCAGGTGCGAGATGAACCACCTCTATCAGTGCTTGAGACGCTTGCTCGTAATCCTAAGGCTCTCCACCTGTCTTACCAAATCTTCAATCTTTGTAGACAACTTAATCTCCAATAGGCATAAACCTGAGTGTCGAAAGGTAGTTTGTGCCATCCGGCAATATGGCCCACGTGCTATTGACTCTCAACGAACTGTTTGGTCCGATAAGCGTGCCAGGCACCCACACCCGATTATTCGGCGTTACGGATTGGCCAGTTTCAAGCAAATTCCTCAAGATAAGGTCATTATTTTCGAGAGTGTTCTTGAGGCCAATGCTTTCGAGGTTTTGTGCCATGGCTTGCGAACGCTCGAAATTGTGCTGCATATTTTTTAGTTGGTCGATACGCACTTGATTTCCGGGATCGAGGTCAAATGTTTTTCTGTTCTGCTGCTTGAAAGCTTGCAACTCGGACAGCTCGAGCGATAGATTTGGGGACCTGTAAGGAGCTTTCAGCAGCATAACGACTTGCATCGGCTACCTGCACCCCAGGTGTATTGCCGTAATTAGTGGGATTCTCAAATGCATTGATCCAACTCTTCAGTCCGCTATTCTGCTGAGCTAGGCTCTCCCCCAGCGCATTCCCGAACGCATCGGCCGCCACCTGCTGCACGCTGATGCGCCCGCCCCGGGCTACGGCCGTCGTCAAGCCCGCTGCGAACCCACTCAAGCCCGCCTTGGCAAACAACTCAGGCCCCACGGCTTGTGGCAGCTTGGCGCCATTGGTATCTCATACCCCAACCTGCAGCGGCGCCTGCTGCGCTGGCGGCGACGCCCTTCCAGTCAAAGCGATCCTGCAAGCCCGTGAGCACGCCCACACCCTGAGTGAGTGCATTGGCCGTTGCGGAGCGCAGCACTGTCATTCCAAGGTCTTGGCCTCCCAGCAACGCAGACGTATTCAGCCCTGCAGAGATTTCCGCACTCACCACCGACATGGCGAGGCTCTTCCAATTGAAACCGTCCTGGGCACCCGTGATGTTGTTGGTCACCTGCCCTGACACATTGCCCGCCACCGCGGCAAGGCCTACCGGCACGCCGTAGGCCATCATGACGATGGTGACCACCATGCTGATGATCTGCCCCAGCCCACCACATCCCCCTCCCTGCCCCGCAGGCGCCGGCAGATTCGGATCCATGCTCCCCGTCACCCGGCTCGGGTCGTACGGTTGGAACGTGTCCACGTTGTTCGCGTTCAGCGCCAGCTTGGGCACGCTCAGCGTCTGCCCCGCTGCCAGCTGCCCGTCGCCCGACACCGCCAGGCCATTGGCCTCCGCGATGCGCCACCACAGCTTGGCATCACCCAGCACGTTGCGCGCGATGTCTTTGAGCGTCTCCCCGCCCACCACCGTGTAGGCGATGGCGTCCAGGTTCGCGCCTTTGAGTTTGAGCGGCGCCGCGTTCAGCCGGAACTCGGCCGTGTCCACGTACTTCGGTATCTCGCCCGCGTTGGCCGGCGGGTTCTCGCTGTCGGGCGCGTCGCCGTAGCGGGCCAGGACCTCGCCATTGGCCACCAGCTGGCGCTGCACGTGGCCCGGGTTGACCGAGTCGCCCACCCAGCCGCCCAGGTAGCCGCCTGGCTGTTCTGCACGCGGCCCGTGTGGCCCCGCGCCCTGGTTCACGTACACGGCGTTGCCCTGCACCGTCGTTCACGAAGGCGCGGTTGAACCGCTCGTCGGCCACACCGGTGTCTGCTCGATGTTGCTCACGAAGCCATTGG
>NZ_BAAJYT010000196.1:0-6597 GCF_057541515.1 Acidovorax sp. KNOB132 | reverse complement strand
TCGCTCACGCGCTGCACGCTGCTCACGATCTCTTCCATGGTCGTGCCCGCGTCCTGCACCAGCGCGAGCCCGCTTCCACCTTCTCGACCGAGTTGCCGATGAGCGCCTTGATTTCCTTGGCCGCTTCGGCCGAGCGACCGGCCAGGCTGCGCACCTCGCTCGCCACCACGGCAAAGCCGCGGCCCTGTTCGCCGGCGCGGGCGGCTTCCACCGCAGCGCTCAGCGCCAGGATGTTGGTCTGGAAGGCGATGCCGTCGATCACGCTGGTGATGTCGGCGATGCGGCGCGAGGACTGGGCGATGCCGTCCATGGTGCCCACCACGCGCTCCACCGCGTCGCGCCCGCGCCGTGCCACGTCGCTGGCCGACACCGCCAGGTGGGTGGCCTGCTGGGCCGCATCCGCGCTGTGGCGCACGGTGGACAGCAACTCTTCCATGCTGGCTGCGATTTCCTCCAGGTTGGAGGCCGTCTGCTCGGTGCGCGCCGACAGGTCCGAGTTGCCGGCCGCGATCTCGGCGCTGGCGCCGGCCACCGACGTGCTGGCCTGCCGCATGCCGATCACCAGGCCGGTCAGGCGCGCCTGCATGCCGTCCAGGCGTGCCAGCATGGCCCGCACCTCGTCACGGTTGCCGGCGCCGATGGCCGGCACGGTGGAGGTCAGGTCGCCTTCGGCGATGCGGTCCGCCACCGTGGACGCATGCGACAGCGGCCGCAGGATGGAACGCGACAGCACCACGGCGCACACCAGCGCCAGCAGCAGCCCCAGCACCGAGCCGCCCACCAGCAGCGCGATGCCCTGGCGTTCGCTGGCGGCGGCGGCGGCCCGGTCTTCCTCCACCTGCTTGCGCTGGTAATCGGCCATGTCGTTCACCGCCGCGGCATAGCGGTCGGCCGCGGGGCGCAGCAGTTTGCCCACCGCATCCGGCGGCAGGGTTTCGCCGGCCTTGCGCCGCTTGACCAGATCGTCGCGCGCCCCCCGGAAAGCGTTGCCCGCGGTGTCGATGGCCTCGAAGATGCGCTTGGATTCGCTGTCCGTCGCCAGCTCTTCGAGCCGCTTGCGCACCTCGGTCGATCGGGCGGAAGTGGCCTTGCGGTCGGCATCGATGCGCGCGGCATAGGCGGGGTTGTCGATTTCCAGCAGGGTTTCGGCGCGCGAGGAACTCAGCACCACGATCGCGTGCAGTTCGCGTGCCAGCAAGGCCCGCTCCGCCGCCGGTCCGCCCAGGCCATCGGCGATGTCCTGCAGTTCCATGAGCCGCCAGATGCCCACGGCAGCGGCGAGGGACATGACCAGGCAGATGACCCCGAAAGCCAGGGCAAGGCGCAGGGAAAGGCGGGCGTTGTGCAGGGTCATGTCAGATACCGGTGAGAAGGGCCGCAGGCGAAAAGAGCGGCCGGCGGTGCGCCAGGCGCATGGGGTGGGGTCCATGGTAAGTATCGGCACCGGTTCTGACAACTTGATACAAGCGCAAAAAAAGAGCGGCCGGATCGCTCCGGCCGCTCTTTCGCGGGGCAGGCGGCGTGCAAGGCCGCCCGCCCCATTCACATGACCCCTCAGGCGTTCGTCTGCAGCGCGGCAATGCGCTCTTCGATCGGCGGGTGGGTGCTGAACAGCTTGCCGATGCCGCCGGCGATGCCCAGGGCAGCCATGTTCTTGGGCAGTTCGGCCGGGTGGGCGCCGCCCAGGCGGGCCAGCGCGTTGATCATGGGCTGCTTGCGGCCCATCAGCTGCGCCGCGCCAGCGTCGGCACGGAATTCGCGCTGGCGGCTGAACCAGGCCACGATCATCGACGCCAGGAAGCCCAGCAGGATGTCGAGCACGATGGTTGTGGCGTAGTAGCCGATGCCGGGGCCGGAGCTGTTCTCGTCGTTCTTGCGCAGGAAGCTGTCCACCGCATAGCCGATCACGCGGGACAGGAACACCACGAAGGTGTTCATCACGCCCTGGATCAGCGTCATGGTCACCATGTCGCCATTGGCGATGTGGGCCACCTCGTGGCCGATCACCGCCTCGACCTCCTCGCGCGTCATGCCCTGCAGCAGCCCGGTGGACACCGCCACGAGCGCATTGTTCTTGAACGCGCCGGTGGCGAACGCGTTGGGGTCGCCGGGGAAGATGCCGACCTCGGGCATGCCGATGCCGGCCTTGTCGGCGAACTTGCGCACGGTCTCGACGATCCAGGCCTCATCGGCCGACCCGGTGCCGTCGATGATTTGCACGCCCGCGCTCCACTTGGCGACGGGCTTGCTGATCAGCAGCGAGATGATGGCGCCGCCGAAGCCCATGATGAAGGCAAAGCCCAGCAGTGCCCCCAGGTTCAGGCCATTGGCGGTCAGGAAGCGGTTGACGCCCAGCAGGCTGGCGACGATGCCCAGCACCACCACGACGGCGACGTTGGTCAACAAGAAAAGCGCGATTCGTTTCATCGAAGGGTTCTCCACGGAGGGATACGGGGGTGTGACCAGCGGCAGGAACGCGCTGTCACAAACCGGAAAATGGGGATGGTGCGCAGGCGTTCAAGCCGTGTTCGCAGCGTTGCGATGGCCCTGGTGTGGTTTGTTATGCGGGGCGCGCGCTGCGGAATACGAGGGAGTCATCATAGAAGCAAAAGTTCTCGTTCTCGGGCCACCAGCCGGGCACTCCGAGCACCGGCAGCGGCAGAAAAGGCTTGGTGGCCAGGTGCGCCGCATCGAGCGCGCCGGCCAGCCAGGCATCCACATCCGCTACCGAATCCATAGCACCCTGCGCTTGATACACATGCGCCGTGATCGGTTTTCTTGGCGCCTCGAGTTTTTCCAGCAAGGCATGGCCGACCAGCACCAGCTGCGCCTGCCGCCACAGCGGCCGCAGATCGACGAACAACCGCCGCCAGTCGCGCGCCGCCAGCGCCTGCCACAGCGGCGCGGGGGCGAACAGCACGGCGCCGTTTTCATCGAACAGTGTGATCGCATCGCGCAGCGGCCCGCGCACCGCGCCCACCCCGGTCTGGGCGATGGCCTCGGCCTGCAGGGCATTCAGCCGGCGCTTGGCCTGCGGGTACCGCAGCCAGACCAGGCCATTGAAGAAATCGTGCAGGTTGTCGCGGGTGGGGACGGTGCCGGTGTCGAAGATGAACGCCTCGTAGGCCTGGCCCGCCGGCAGCGCCGAGTGCGCCACGAAGCGCACGGCGGCGCCCGGCATCCGGTTCAGGGCGTCCGGCAGGGGCGTGCCGGACTGCCACGCCGCCCGGACCGCGGGGCCCAGGTGTTGGAACGGCTGCAGCCAGGGCGGTACCGCGCCGAGCGCGCCAGGGCCCACGGATTCAGCGCGCCTCAGGGAGGTAGCGGACCGCGTTGGGCTGCGTCTGGGGCTTCAGCTCGAACTGGTCGGGGAATTTCTTGAACAGCTTGGTCGATGCCGTGTTCTTGCCCAGCAGCTTGGCGTCGTGCAGCAGTTTCACGATGTCGCCCAGCGGCTGCCACTGCCCGGCCTTCAGGGCAGGGGCATGGTCCAGGATGTGGCGGACGCTCACGGCCTCGCCCGCACCAGAGGCCGACCGCGCCCGCCGGCCATCCGCCCCAGCGTCATCCGCCGCCTTGGCCGCCGTGGTGGAAGCCACCTTCCTGGCGGCGGCTTTCTTCGCCGGCGCCTTCCTGGACGGTGCGGCCTGCACCGCCGGCTTGGGCGCAGCGGCCTTGCGGGGGGTGGTTTTGCGCGCGGGCGTTTTCTTGGCCGCGGGGCTTCGCGGGGCCGGTGGTGCGGCATCCTGCACCGCGGCGGGGGCCTCGGTCACCGCATCGGCCTCCTGCCCGACCAGGAAGACCTGATCGTAGGCATTGACAGCCTCGGGCGCCATCTTGCCGCGGTCGGAAAGGCACACCATCCGGAACCCGCGCTCGCGCAGCCGCAGCACCAGCGGCACGAAGTCGGCATCGCCCGAACCGATCGCGATGGTGGACGGATGCGACGGCGCATAGGACAGCTCCATCACATCGACCGCCAGGGCCACGTCCGTCGTGTTCTTGGTCAGCGACAGGTTCATGTAGGGCCGGATCATGCGGGTGCGCAGCACCTCCCCGAGCCCCTTGAGCTTGTCGGCACTGCCGTAAGCGCGGCGCAGGGACACGCTGCCCTCGTGCTGCTCCAGGGTGCGAAAGGCCTCCTCCACCCAGGCGGGCGCACACAGGTTGTCGGCGTCGATGAAGAAAGCGGTCATGGGTGGCCTCGCAGGGACTGTCGGAACACGGCCGCCAAGGCGGGCAGGCACGCTGGGTGCGTGGTGGCGTTCACCCCACGACCCGCCACGGCAGCGCCTCGCCCGAGCGCAGCGGCTTGAGCTCGGCCTCGCCGAACGCGAAGCTGCCCGGCGGCGTCCAAGATTCGCGGCGCAGGGTGATCGTGCCCTGGTTGCGCGGCAGGCCGTAGAACGCGGGGCCGTGGAAGCTGGCGAAGCCTTCGAGCTGGTGCAGCGCACCGGCATGATCGAATGCCTCGGCATACATCTCGATCGCTGCATGGGCGGTGTAGCAGCCGGCGCAGCCGCTCGCATGCTCCTTGAGGTGGGCCGGGTGCGGCGCGCTGTCGGTGCCCAGGAAGAATTTGTCGCTGCCACTGGTGGCCGCCTCCACCAGCGCCACCCGGTGCGTTTCACGCTTGAGCACGGGCAGGCAGTAGTAATGGGGGCGGATGCCGCCGGTGAAGATCGCGTTGCGGTTGTAGAGCAGGTGGTGCGCCGTGATGGTGGCCGCGGTGAAACGGTCGGCCTGCTGCACGTACTGCGCCGCATCCCGGGTGGTGATGTGCTCGAAGACGATCTTCAGTTCCGGGAAGTCGCGGCGCAGCGGAATGAGCTGCTGCTCGATGAACACGGCCTCGCGGTCGAACAGGTCGATGTCGCTGCTGGTCACCTCGCCGTGCACGAGCAGCAGCAGGCCGGCCTTCTGCATGGCCTCCAGGGTGCGGTAGGTCTTGCGCAGATCGGTCACGCCGGCATCGCTGTTGGTGGTGGCGCCGGCGGGATAGAGCTTGAGGGCGACCACGCCCGCCGCTTTAGCGCGCACGATCTCCTCGGGCGCCAGGTTGTCGGTGAGGTACAGCGTCATCAGCGGCTCGAAGGCGACGCCAGGCGGCACGGCCGCCTGGATGCGCTCCTGGTACGCCGTGGCCAGGGCCGCCGTGGTCACGGGCGGGCGCAGGTTGGGCATGATGACGGCGCGCCCGAACTGGGCGGCCGTGTGCGGCACGACGGTGAGCAGCGCTTCGCCGTCGCGCACGTGCAGGTGCCAGTCGTCCGGGCGGGTGATCGTGAGGGTGTCGGGGGAGTGGGCAGCGGTCATGGGCGCCATTGTCCCATCGCGCCGGCCCATGAAAAAACCCTGCCCACCCGGAAGGATGGACAGGGTAAACCCCAAATCAATGGGGCGAGGGGGTTGCAGGTTGGTGTTCTGATCAGCAGCCGGAGGGACGGTTGCCGCGCATGGGAACGATGCCCGAGACGGTGATGCGGTCACCCGAGCCGTCGGTGGCCGTGAGCGTCTTGCTCAGGAGGCGCACCTGGTTGGAATCGCGCGACACGGTGGTGTCGATCCAGTCGGTGGCGCTAAACTCGCGCTGCGAGAACGTGAGGAAGGCGATGTACAGGTTGCCGGCATTGGGCTGGTAGCGCACGTCGCCGGAGGCCTGGTCGCTGGAGCCGACCTTTTTAGCGCCGTCGAAACGGAAGGTGCAGACTTCGGGCGACGAACCCACCGGGTTCTTCTTTTCCACGTCGGTCAGGTTGATGGTGCCGTCGCCGTACACGCCGTTCAGGCCGGAGACCGTGGCATTGCTCACCGTGAGCACGCCGGGCTGATCGCTCGGGGTGGGATCGTCATCGTTGCCGCCGCCACAGGCAGTGAGCAGCAAGGCGGTGCAGGCGGCAGCGGAAAAGGTCTTGAGAAAAGCGTTCATGGGTCAGTCAGGATCGGTCGGTGGGAAGCCGCAGGATCGGGTGGCATGCCCCCGTTCTCGCGACAAGTCCCGATCCTAGAAATGGCCCCTCAGCCCCCCTGTGGGCCTTTGGCAGCGGAGCCCGTAGGACAGATTCCCGCACCGCCGGGCCTGCCGGACGCAGCGCAGCAACCCTTCAGTCCAGCGCTGGGGGCGCCACCGCGGGAAACCGCACAGTGAAGCGCGAGCCCCCTTCCGGCCGGTTTTCCACCTCGACCGTGCCGCCCTGGCGGACCACCAGGGCATGGACGATCGACAGCCCCAGGCCCGAGCCCTCGCCCCCGTGCCCGGGCGCGTGCGGAAAGCGGCGAAACGGCCGCGACAGCATCTCGGGCGGCAGCCCGGCCCCGGCATCGCTCACGCGCAGCGCCACGCCGGCAGCCGTCGCCTCCGACCGCCACGCCCAGCCAGCCGCCGTCGCCCGCGTGGCGCAGCGCGTTTTCGACCAGGTTGAAAAGCACCTGCCGCAGGCGGTCGGGGTCGGCATTCACCAGCGCCGCGCGTGGCGCCTGCGGCACCTGCAAATCGAGCGCCACGCCATGTTCGGCGATGCGGCTGGCATGGCTGGCCAGCGCCTCGCGCACCAGTTCCGCCAGGTCCTGCGGCGCCATCTTGAGCGACAGCTGGCC
>NZ_BAAJYT010000195.1:0-6639 GCF_057541515.1 Acidovorax sp. KNOB132 | reverse complement strand
ATGGCGCGAAGGCCGTGCGGTCCCGCGCTGGCAGCCGCCGGCCTGGGCTCGTTCTTCGCCGGCTGCGTGGGGCACGCTGATCCTGGCCGCCTTCGCGCCGCCGCTGACCGAAGTCGCCTTCAAGTTCGGCCCCGCCGAATACTTCTCGCTGATGGTGCTGGGCCTGATGGCGGCGTGTCCGGTGCAGGCAGCGGGTCGATGCCGCCGGGCGCCATCGCCGGGCCTGGCCGGCCCATCAGCCCGGCACCTCGGGCAGCAGCAGGCGAAAGCCCTGGCCGCGTTCGGTGACCAGTTGCGGCGCGCCGCCGAGCTTGCGGCGAATGCGGCCGATCAGCACGTCGATGGTGTTGGAGTCCGGGTCGAGGTCGCGCGCGTACACGTGTTCGCCGATGTCGCTGCGCGTGAGCAGCTTGCCCGGGTGGTGCATGAAGTAGGCCAGGATCTTGTGCTCCTGCGCGGTGAGCTGCAGGCTCTGGCCCTGCAGCGAGAAGCGGCCCCGCACCACGTCGTATTCGAGCGGCCCGGCCTGCAGCACGGCGGCGGCCGACCCGGCCGTGCGGCGCAGCATGGCCCGCAGGCGCAGCACCACTTCGTCCATCAGGAACGGCTTGGTGAGATAGTCGTCCGCTCCGGCGTTGAATCCCGCGACCTTGTCGCTCCAGCGGTTGCGGGCCGTGAGCACCAGCACCGGCCAGTTGCGGCCCGCGCCGCGCCAGTCGTGCAGCACGCTCAGGCCGTCCTTGCGAGGCAGGCCCAGGTCCAGCACGGCCGCGCTGTAGGCTTCGGCGCTGCCGGCAAAGGAGGCGGCTTCGCCGTCATGCTCCACATCCACGGCAAAGCCCGCGGCCTCCAGCGCGGCGCGCAGTTGCGCGGCAAGCGCGACGTCGTCTTCCACGACCAGGATGCGCATCAGTCACCCGCCTTTCGCCGCGTCACTTCCAGGGTCACGGCATCGACCTCCAGCTCCAGCTTGAAGCCGTTGGGCTGCTGCAGCTCGACGCTGTAGTACGGGCGGTGGCGGTGGTCGCTCTCCAGCTCCACCTCTAGCACCAGGCCCGAGAAGCGCGGGCGCAGCGACTCCAGCACCACGTCCATGGATTTCAGGGGCGCCGGTGCAGCGGCCGCCTCCGGCCGATGCAGGACCTCGCCCGTGTTCACATCCATCAGCAGCTTCATCTCCACGGCAGGCTTGTCGGACAGCTTGACCTCGTAGACCGCCTTGCCCTGCGCATCGCGCTCGAACTCGGCGTTCACGACGCGCGCGCCGTACCGCTGCTCCAGCTGCTTGACGTATCGGGCCATCTGCGCCAGCGGGACGGGCTGCGTGGGCCACTCGCGCTCCTGCGCCACCACGGAGCCGGTGGCGGCATCCACCAGCACTTCCTGCTTGTTGCCCCGGGCGTCAATGAGGGTGATTTCGTAGCGCGGCTCGCCCTTGCGCCCGCGCTTGCTTTCCACCTCGATGACGCGGCCCGCGTACTGGCGGCTGATGTCCGCAACGATGCTGTTCAGGGGCTTGAGCTGGCCGTTGAGCACGCCGCGCCGCGCCGCGTCCTGCTCGGCCGCGGGCGCCTGCACGCACGCGAGCGCCACCGCCACGACGGCGGCACGCAAAAGCACGCTCCGGGTCCATTTTTTCATCGCGGGATTATTGCCGGCGCCGTTAAACGGCACGTGAACGGACGCTTCACGAAAGGTTTAGCAGCGGTTGCGCACACTGCCTCCCAGTTCTCGCCACCTTGCAACACCGAAAGGAAAAGCACCATGAAAAAAACCGTTCTGACCCTGGCCGTCGCCGCCGCTGCCGCCGCATCCGCCCTGCCTTCCATGGCCTGGGCGCTGACGGCCCAGGAAGCCGCCAACGTGATCACCCAGCACCAGTATGTCGCGCCGCAAGACCTGCAAAAGCGGTACGGCTACTGGTCTGCCGACGCGGTCGCCCTCGACGGCGTGCGCGTGGACGTGCTGGTCAATGACGCGGACGGCAGCCTCACCACCGTGCGCAAGAGCGACATCGGCAAGACGCTGCCCAGTGTGGCCCAGGTATCGCAGGCGCTGCGCGCCAAGGGCTACGCCTTCGTGTACGACGTGGAATTGGACGATGGCTTCTGGGAAGCCAAGGCGCGCCAGTCCGCCAACCAGGGCGAGAAGGTGGAGTTCGTGCTGCACCCGGTGACGCTGGAGGTGCTGAGCCAGGTGGGCCGCAGCGGCGGCACGGTCAACAACCAGCCGGTGCTGAGCGCCGACCAGGTGCGCCAGGCCCTGGAGCAGGTCGGCTACACCCGCGTGCGCGGCATCGAGTACGAAGACGGCTACTGGGAAGCCGAAGCCACCAACATGGCCGGTCTGAACATGGAACTGCGCGTGGAGCCCACCACCGGCAAGGTGATCAGCGAACGGCTGGACGACTAAAGGCGCCCGCACGGCCCTGAAAAAAGCACCGGGCCCCGGCATGCATGTGCATGCCGGGGCCCGGTGTTTGGTTGGGCGTTACTGGCCAGCCTTTGCCGCTGGCACGCGGCCGGTTACTTCGACAGGTCCAGCCGGTACTTGGACGTGCCCTTGCCCGAGCCGTCGTCCGCCGCCATGAGCGTGACGTTGGCCAGGCCCGCGGCCTGGGCCACGGGCAGCGCGTTGGCGCCGGAGCTGAACACCACCGGGCCGGCCGTGGCCACCTTGGTGAAGCGCCAGCTCTTGGCCGCGCCGTTGGCGGCACGGGTCACGTTGGCGTTCTTGCGGATGTAGTCGATCACCACGTCGCGGTTGGCGTCCGGCGAGGCCCAGATCGTGCCCGAGCCGTCCAGCTTGTCGATGAAGCTCTTGCCGCTGGTGGCGCGGTAGTTGTTGGTGGCGATCACGAACTCCTGCGCCGCATTGATGGGCTGGCCCTTGTAGGTCAGGTTCTTGATGCGGCGGCCGGTGGGCTGCGTCACGTCGATCTCGTACTGCACGTCGGCCGTGGTGAACATGTCGAAGTTGTAGCCGGGGAAGGTGCTGATGAGCGGCTGCTCGGCGGTCTTGGCCGGGTCGATCTGGTTGAAGCGCTTGGCCGCGGCCTCCAGCCAGCCCTGGATGTCGGCGCCGTTCACCTTCACCGCGTACACGGTGTTGGGGTACAGGTACAGGTCGGCGGCGTTGTAGATCGCCAGCGGCCCCGTGGCCACGTCGGTGTAGTCGGCCCCGCCCTGGAAGCCCGACTTGAACGGTGCACTCACCGACAGCACGGGCAGCTGCGCGTACTGCGGCAGGTTGGCGGCCACGTAGGCGGCCACGTAATCGCGCTGGGCCTGGTTCACGATCTGGATCGCGCCGGGGTCGCCCACGTCGGCGAATAGCGTGCTCATGCGGAAGTCGGTGCTGCCGATGGGCGTCTTCACGTAGGCGATGGCGGCCTGGTGCTGCGTCTCGATCAAGGGGGCGACGGTGGGGTCGGCATCGACATACACCGTGGCGCCCGAGGCGTTCTTGCCCTGGATGTTGCGCAGCTCGCTCTTGGTGGCGGTCTTGTTCACCGCCCAGGCCTTGCCGTCCCATTGCAGGGCCAACTGGATCACGCCCAGCGCCTTGCCCCACGAGCTGGCCATCACGGCGGGCACGCCGTTGATGGTGCCGGCCTTGTTGTCCACGCCGGCTTGCGAATAGGCCGGCGTCGCGGCGGTGTCGGGGAACACGCTGTGCTGGTGGCCCATGACCATGGCGTCGATGCCGGCGACCTTGGACAGGTACAGGCCCGGGTTCTCCATGGTGGCCGAGTAGGCGCCCGCATCGAGCCCGCCGTGCAGCAGGGCCACGACGATGTCGGCGCCCTTGGCGCGCAGCTCGGGCACGTATTTCTGCGCGGCTTCGACCGCGCCTTCGGTGTAGACCTTGCCTTCGAGGTAGCGCTTGTCCCAGTTCATGATGCCGGGGGTGGTGAAGCCGATCACGCCCACCTTGATGGGCAGCTTGACCTCCTTGCCGTCCGCGCCCTTGGAGACCAGCGTGCGCTCCAGGATGGTGTAGGGCTGCACCAGCGGCTTCTTCGTCTTGCTGCTGTACACGTTGGCCAGCACGGCGGGGTAGCCGGCGCCGGCGCATTTTTGCGCGGCATCGACGCCATCGACCTCCATGCCGCCGCCCAGCACCTGGTTGAGGAACGGCAGGCCGTAGTTGAACTCGTGGTTGCCCAGCGTGCCGGCATCGAAGCCCAAAGCGCCCATGGCCTTGTACATGGACAGCTGCTGGGTGCAGGGAATGGCCTTGACCACGGCCTCGTAGTCGGCCAGCGCCGTGCCCTGGATGGTGTCGCCGTTGTCGACCAGCAGCGTGTTGGCGAACTCCTTGCGCGCCTGGCGCACCAGCGTGGCGGTGCGCTCAAAGCCATAGCTCTTGTCTTCGGCGAGCTTGAAGTAGTCGTAGCTGCGCACGTTGAAGTGCAGATCGGTCGTCTCCAGCACGGCCAGCGTGGCGGTGGCGCCGGCGTTGTTGTTGCCGTCGTTGTCGCTGCCGCCGCAGGCGGCCAGCAGGCTGGCGGCAGCGATCACGGTGAATGCGGTGAGGGCGGTCCGGCGGGTGGCCGGCGAGAGGTCTTGGCGTGGGAGGGTGTCCAGCATGCAATGGCCTGGGTGGTGGGTAAAGGCGAGAGTGTCACGAACCCGTTTGACACTGGCGTGACGCTGCCGTGGCCCGCCCGCCCGCAGTCACCGACCCGCCCGGGCCCTGCGCCCCGCCGGCCTGCGCGCCGTCAGTCCGCCGACGCGATCAGGTCCACCTCCACCGAGGCATTCTTGGGCAGCTGCAGCACGCCGACCGAGGTGCGCGTGTGCGCCCCGGCCACCGGCCCCAGCACATGAAAGAGCACCTGCGAGGCCGCATCGGCCACCTCGCTTTGCTGCGTGAAGCCGGGCGCGGACTGCACGTACACCGTGATGCGCGGCACGGCGCGCACCGCATCCAGCGTACCCAGGCTGCGCTGCAGCAGCGCCAGGGCGCGCATCACGCACACCTGGGCGGCATGCTGCGCGCGCTCCAGGGGCACCTGCGCGCCCACGGCGCCGGTGACCACCACGGTGTCGCCCACGCGCGGGATCTGGCCGCTCAGGTAGATCTGCCGGCCGTCGCGCACCAGCGGCACGTAGTTGCCGCCGATCTTGATCTCGCCATCGAAGCGGTGGCCCAGGGCCAGCGCCTGTTCTTCGAACCGTGCATCGCAGGACATGGAATCTTTCCTCGGGTGTGGGACGGTGGAGGGAGTTGAAACAAAAAGTGCCCCCAGCACAATGAGTACTAGGGCATATTGCTATTAAATCAATAGCAAACGATCCATGGGGTGCCGCGTCATCCGCCGCGGTTGCGCATCCAGTCGGCCGTGCCCATGAAGCTCTCGCGCAGCCGGGTGCGCAGCTCGGCGGGCACCCCGGTCTCGTCCATGGCCTGGTCCATGCACGCGACCCACTGGTCGCGTTCCTTGATGCCGATCGAGAACGGCAGGTGCCGCGCGCGCAGGCGCGGGTGGCCGAAGCGGCTCTGGTAATGGTCCGGCCCGCCGAGCCAGCCGCACAGGAACCAGAACAGCTTGTCGCGCGCGTCCGCCAGGGTGCTGCCGTGCGCGGCGCGCAGTTCGGTATAGCCGGGCTCCAGGTCCATGAGGTCGTAGAAGCGGTCCACCAGCGCGCGGACTTTCTCTTCGCCGCCGATCCATTCGAAAGGCGTGGTGGCCGGGGCGGGCGCGGGCAGGGATTCGGGTGTGGACATGAAGGCGGGCGGGGGAAGACAACTAGCCCTCGATTGTAGAAAGCGCCGCCCCGCGTGCGCCGCCCGCCCGCAGGCAGGCGAACACCGCCACCGCCGTGAACACGGTCACCCCGGCCAGCACGCGCAGCAAGGCGGCGAAGGCGTGGCCGTAGCCCTGCAGCAGTTCGGCCTGCGACAGCTGGGGCAGCAGCGCCCGGGCGCGGGACAGGTCCCCCGCCACGAGGGATTGGGCGGAGCGCGCCGCATCGCCCACCGGCACCTGCGGCCACTGCAGGGCCAGCAGCGCCACCAGCCCGGCGCCCACCAGGGCCAGCGCGAGTCCCTCGCCGGCCACGCGAACGGTGTTGAAGAGGCCGGTGGCCATGCCCGCGCGCTCGGGCGGCACCACGCTCACGGCCAGCCCGTCCATCAACCCCCACGGCAGGCCGATGCCCACGCCGATCAGCAGCAGGGGCCCGGCCAGCACCGCCGCCGGCGAGCCCGGCGCGCAATCGCTCAGCCACCACAACCCCACCGCGCACACGGCGAGGCCCCCGGAGGACAACGCCGCCGCCGACCACCAGCGCGCGAGCCACCCCGCCATCAGCGGCACGCACAGCATGGCCGCCGACAGGGCCAGCATCAGCTGCCCTGCCGCCATCGCGCTCAGGCCCTCGATGCCGATGAAGCGCACCGGCAGCAGCACCAGCAGCACCACATAGGCATAGGCCGGCGCCGCCGCCAGCAGTTGCACGCCCACGAAGCGCGGGTAGCGGAACAGCGACAGGTCGAGCATGGGGTGCCGAACGCGGCGCTCGGTGCGCACGAAGGCCGTCGCCATGGCCGCAGCGCCCGCCAGCGCCGCCACCACGGGCAGGCTGGCCCAGCCGCTCTCGGGGGCCTGCAGCACGCCCAGCGTCAGCAGGG
>NZ_BAAJYT010000194.1:0-6665 GCF_057541515.1 Acidovorax sp. KNOB132 | reverse complement strand
GATCTTGAAGTCGCTTTGCCGCGTGGCCAGCCACAGCCAGGGGCTCAGGCGGGCCTTGTAGGTGTAGAAGCGGTGGTCCTGCCCCTGCAGCCCGAAGCGGGTGACGATGCCGTCCAGGTAGCGCGTGCCGCCCCCTTCAGTCTCCACCACGATGGTGGCGCTCTTGCCCAGCAGGGCCTTGGGGTCGATGGATTTGCTCTCGCTCAGCAGGTCCACGTCCAAGGAGAACAGCTCGGAGAGCGCTTCTTTGCCCTGCAGCTGGCGAAACTGCAACTGCTCGCCCAGGGGCGTCTGGATGGTGACTCGGCGTGTCATGGGTGCAGCGGCCGCGAAGGGCCGGTGGGTCGGATTGGAATGGGCCGAATGATAGTGCGCGGCTGAGCGCATCCCACCCCCCGGAAATCCCCCCGCCAGCGGGAAAATGCCTCTAGATGTAACCAATTGCGGCTGTTTCGGCCGCAACGCACACGAAATCACACAGACCGCCGCCCCATCTCCAGACCCATGGGGCACCGCCCGGCGGCCACCGGGCCTCCCCCGCAGTCACCCCCGCACGCCCCCGGCCAGGGCCGCCGCCTGCTGCTGGAACACGCGCCAGAACGCCGCGTCCTGCGTGGTGGTGAAGTTGATGCGCATGAGCGTGCACGGCTGGCGGCTGGCGTGGAACAGCGCGCCCGGCGCGAGCAGGTAGCCCTCGTCCAGCATGCGCTGGGCCAGCACGTCGGTGTCCACGCCCGTCTCGACCCAGCCGAACATGCCGGCCGGCTCGGCCGCGAAGGTGCAGCCGGCCTCCAGCGCCAGCTGCACGCTGCGCGCCCGGGCCTGGGCCAGCCGCTGGCGCATGCGGTCGCTGTGGCGGCGCAGCATGCCCTGCTCGATGCACAGGGCCATGGCCTTTTCCAGCAGCGATGGCGTGGTCAGCGTGGACAACAGCTTGGTGTCCAGCAGCGGCTCCACCAGATCGGGCGGCGCGGCCAGGTAGCCGATGCGCCAGTTGGGCGCGAGGATCTTGGCGAAGCCGCTCACGTAGATGGTGCGCGCCAGGCCGTCCAGCACCGTGAGGCGGGTGGCGTGTTCCGGCGCGATGTGGCTGTAGGTGTCGTCTTCGACGATGTGAAAGCCGTGCCGCCCGGCCAGCTGCAGCACCTGGTGCGCGCTGCCCGGCGTGAGGCAGTAGCCGGTGGGGTTGTGGAACACGCTCACGCTCACGAAGAGCTTGGGGGCGTGCACCTCGCAGTAGCGCTCCATCACCGCGAGGTCGGGGCCCTGGGCGCCGCGCGGCACCGGCAGGATGCGCATGCCCAGCGCATCGAGCCGCGCGAACTCCACCGACCAGCCGGGTTCTTCCACCATCACGGTGTCGCCCGCCTTCAGCAGGGTGCGGCTCACGATGTCCAGCGCGTGCGTGGCGCCCATGGTGGTGATGACCTGGCTGGCCTGTGCGGGCACGCCGAAGCCCTGCAGGCGCCGGGCCAGCACCTCGCGCAGGGTGGGCTCGCCCATGGGGTCGCCGTACTGCAGCGAGCTGTCCTGCAGCGCCCGGCCGCTGGAGACCTTGCGCACCGCCGCGCCCATGAAGGTGTTTTCCAGCCAGTCGCGCGGGAACACGCCGGCCCCCGGCTGCGGGTGGCTGGAGGCCTGGTGGAACATGCCCCGGATCAGCGCCGTGGCATTGACGCACGAGCCCGAGGGCAGCGGGGACAGCACGGGGGAAGACTTGCGGTCGTTTGCTATTTTTTTCTATAGCACCATACCTTAGTGGAATATGTCCTTCAGGCATTTTTTGTGCAATATCGCGCACATAGAAGCCCCGCTGGCTGCGGGCCTCCACCAAGCCCTGCGCGAGGAGCTGGTCGTAGGCGGCCACCACCGTGTACGCGCTCACGCCCTGCAGCCGTGCGCATTCGCGCACCGAAGGCAGCCGCGCGCCGGCGGGCAGCAGCCGGGCGCGGATGCGTTCGGCGAAGCGCTCGGCCAGTTGCTCGGTCAGGGATCGGCGGGCGGTGCGGGTCAGCATGGCGGGGGGCTCCTTCACTGTGCTGATGCAAACACCAATACAGATCATGAAATTGTCGAAATAACTGTATTGCAACTGTAATGGAATCTGCTCCTACATTGGAAGCCACAACCCCTGCAACACCCCATGCCCTTCGTCGAATTCACCGCCCTGCTGGCGCTGGCCACCGCCATGAGCTTCAGCCCCGGGCCCAACACCACGCTGGCCACGGCGATCGCTGCCAACCGCGGCCTGCGCCACGCGATGCGCTTCGTCTGGGCGGTGCCCCTGGGCTGGAGCGCCCTGCTGCTCGTGTGCGCGGGCGGTGTCGGCGCGCTGGTGATGGCGGTGCCGGCGGTGCGCCTGGGCATCAAGGTGCTGGGCACCGGCTACCTGCTGTGGCTGGCCTTCAAGCTCAGCCGCAGCGCCCAACTGGGCCAGGCGCAGGCCGGGCGCATGGACGTGGGCTTCTGGCAGGGCGCGGCGATGCAGTTCGTCAACATCAAGGCCTGGCTGCTGGCGCTGACCATCGTGGCCGGCTGGATCGCCGGGCGCGACGATGCCCTGGCGCGGCTGGGCGTGGTGCTGCCGGTGATGGTGGTGTTCGCCTTCTCCAGCAACCTGGTGTATGCCGCCACGGGCGCGCTGCTGCGCCACTGGCTCGCCCAGGGCACGCGGCTGCTGTGGTTCAACCGCGCCATGGCGCTGGTGCTCGCGCTCACCGCCGCCTGGATGGTGAACGCATGACTGTCCACCACCGCCGCTTGCGCCCCCTTTGTTTCACCGGACCCCGCCCATGACGCACCCCGCCACCTCGCCGAGCGCCCCCGGCGCCCCCACGGCCCCGGCCACCGGCTGGCAGTCACCCGAAACCCGCGGCCTGCTGTGGGGCCTGCTGGGCGTCACCATCTTCGCCTTCACCCTGCCCATGACGCGGCTGGCCGTGGGCACGCCCGAGGCGCCGCAGATGTCCGGCGTCTTCATGGCCATGGGCCGGGCGGCGATCGCGGGGGTGCTGTCGGCGCTGCTGCTGTGGGCGCGCCGCGCGCCCTGGCCGCGGCCCGAGGATTGGCGGCCGCTGGCCTTCACCGCGCTGGGCGTGGTGTTCGGGTTTCCGCTGCTCACCTCGCTGGCCATGCGCCACGTGGGCGCGGTGCATGCCAGCGTGATCATCGGCATGCTGCCGCTGGCCACGGCCGGCGTGGGCGCGTTGCTGCACCGCCAGCGCCCGTCGCCGCGCTTTTTGGCTGTGCGCGCTGCTGGGCACGGCGATGGTGGTCGCGTTCGCGGTGCTGCGCTCGGGCAGCGCAGGCCTGTCGCTGCACCCGGCCGACCTGCTGCTGTTCGCGGCCGTGCTGTGCGCCGCCGTGGGCTACGGCTACGGCGCGCGGCTGTCGCAGCGCATGCCTTCGGGCTCGGTGATCTGCTGGGCGCTGGTCATCTCGCTGCCCGCCACGCTGCCGCTGGGGGCCTGGTCGTGGCCCACGGCGCCCATGCCGGCATCGGCGTGGGGTGCGCTGGCCTATGTGTCGGTGTTTTCGATGTGGCTGGGGTTTTTCGCGTGGTACCGGGGCCTGGCGCTCGGCGGCACGGTGCGCGTGAGCCAGGTGCAGCTGGTGCAGCCGTTCCTGGGCATGCTGTTTTCGGTGCCGCTGCTGGGCGAATCGCTCGATGCGGTCAGCCTGGGCTTCGGCATCGCGGTGATGGCCACGGTGGTGGTCGGCCGACGCGCCCCGGTGCGACAAGGCCCCGCCAGGAACCCCCAACCCGCCGCGATGCGCGGTTAAGCTCTTTCCCCGGCGGGCCCACCCGCATGCCCGCCACCCGCCGCACAACGGCTTCCTCAACGACGACCCCGGCGCCCCGGAGAACAAGCGCCCCCTGGAGATGCACTCAATGACGAACTGGACCCTGGCCGCACGCGCCGCGAAGATGAACCCCTCGGTGATCCGCGAGATCCTGAAAGTGACCGAGAAGCCCGGCATCATCAGCCTGGCGGGCGGACTGCCCTCCCCCAAGACCTTCCCCATCGACGACTTCGCCAAGGCCTGCAGCGCCGTGCTGTCGCAGGATGGCCAGTCGGCCCTGCAATACGCCGCGAGCGAGGGCTACCAGCCGCTGCGCCAGGCGGTCGCCGACTTCCTGCCGTGGGACGTGAGCGTCGAGCAGGTGCTGATCACCACCGGCTCGCAGCAGGGCCTGGACCTCGTGGCCAAGGTGCTGATCGACGCCGGCAGCCGCATCCTGGTGGAAACGCCCACCTACCTCGGCGCGATCCAGGCCTTCGCGCCCATGGAGCCCGAAGTGGTGAGCGTGGCCAGCGACGACGAAGGCGTGCAGATCGAGGACCTGGCCACCAAGGCCGGCAGCGGTGCCGACAAGGCGCGCTTCTTGTACGTGCTGCCCAATTTCCAGAACCCCACCGGCCGCACCATGAGCGAGGCGCGCCGCGCCGCGCTGGTGGCCAAGGCCGCCGAGCTGAACCTGCCGCTGATCGAGGACAACCCCTACGGCGACCTGTGGTTCGACCAGCCCCCGCCCGCGCCGCTGACCGCGCGCAACCCGGAAGGCTGCATCTACCTGGGCTCGTTCTCCAAGGTGCTCGCCCCCGGCCTGCGCCTGGGCTTCATCGTGGCGCCCAAGGCCGTGTTCCCCAAGCTGCTGCAGGCCAAGCAGGCGGCTGACCTGCACAGCCCGGGCTTCAACCAGCGCATGGTGCACGAGGTCATGAAGGACGGCTTCCTGGGCCGCCACGTGCCCACCATCCGCGCGCTGTACAAGCAGCAGCGCGACGCCATGCTGGAGGCGCTCACGCGCGAGATGGCCGGCCTGGACGTGCACTGGAACAAGCCCGACGGCGGCATGTTCCTGTGGGTGCGCCTGCCCGAAGGCATGAGCGCCATCGACCTGCTGCCCGAGGCCGTGGACCGCAACGTGGCCTTCGTGCCGGGCGCGGCCTTCTATGCCGACAACGCCGACCCGCGCACCCTGCGCCTGTCGTTCGTGACGGCCAGCGCCGCGCAGATCAACACCGGCGTGGGCGCGCTGGCCGCGGCCATCCGGGCGCGCGTCGCCCAGAAGGCCTGACGCATGCTGCGGCTCTGGGGACGGCTGTCGTCCATCAACGTGCGCAAGGTCGTGTGGACCGTGCAGGAGCTGGGCCTGGAGCTGCAGCGCACCGACGCGGGCGGGCAGTTCGGCATCGTGTGCGAGCCGCAGTTCCTGCGGCTCAACCCGAACGGCATGGTGCCGCTGATCGAGGACGACGGCTTCACGCTGTGGGAGTCGAACGCCATCGTGCGCTACCTGTGCGCCAAGCACGCCAGCGGCACCCTCTACCCCGAGGACCTGCGCACGCGCTTCGTGGCCGAGCAGTGGATGGACTGGCAGCAGACCACGCTCAACCCCGCGGGGCGCGACGCGTTCCTGCAGTGGGTGCGCACGCCCGAGGCGCAGCGCGACCCGGCCGCCATCGCGCGGTCGGTGGCGGCCACCGAGCCGCTCCTGGACCGGCTGGAGGCGCACCTGGCGCAGCAGCCGTGCCTGGCCGGCGAGCGCTTCACCATGGCCGACATCGTGGTGGGCTGCGAGATCCACCGCTGGTGGGGCCTGCCGCAGGAGCGCGTGGCGCGCACCCACCTCGACGCCTGGTACCAGGGCCTGCTGTCGCGCCCCGGCGCGCGCGGCGTGATCGACCAGCCGCTCGCCTGACACCATCGCCCGCCATGCGCCAGCGCCCCTTCAAGCAGATCGACGTGTTCAGCCACCGCCCCGGCGACGGCAACCCGCTGGCCGTGGTGCTGGACGCACAAGGCCTGGACGATGCCGACATGCGCCGCTTCGCCGCGTGGACCAACCTGTCGGAAACCAGCTTCCTCCTGCCGCCCACCGAGGCGGGCCGCACGGCGGGGGCCGACTACCGCGTGCGCATCTTCACGCCGCGTGGGACCGAACTGCCGTTCGCCGGGCACCCCACGCTCGGCACCTGCCACGCCTGGCTGGAGGCTGGCCACGTGCCGCGCGATGCCGGCCTGGTGGTGCAGGAGTCGGCCGGCGGGCTGGTGCGCATCCAGCGCAGCGGCGAACGGCTGGCGTTCGCGGCGCCGCCGCTGCACCGCAGCGATGCCAGCCCCGCGCTGGTGCCGCTGATCGCCGGGGCGCTGGGCATCCGGCCGCAGCAGATCGCGGCCGCCCAGCTGCTGGACAACGGCCCGCGCTGGCTGGGCCTGGTGCTCGACAGCGCCGAGACGGTGCACCGCCTGCGGCCCGATCACGCCCGGCTGAAGGACCTGGGCCAGGATGTCGGCGTGATCCACGTCGGCGCCGACGCCCACGATGCCACGCAACCCGGCGTGGTGGTGCGCGCCTTCGCCGCGCCCATGGGCAACCCCGAAGACCCGGTCACGGGCAGCCTGAACGCGAGCTTTGCGCAGTGGCTCATCGCCGAAGGCCGTGCGCCGCACAGCTACCTCGTGGCCCAGGGCGAGAGCCTGGGCCGGGCCGGCCGCGTGCACATCCGCCAGGACGCGCAGGGCCAGGTCTGGGTCGGCGGCCGCAGCCTCACCTGCATCGAGGGAACCGCCCGCCTATGAGCTGCGCCCCGCCCGCCACCGCGCCGCCGCGCCAGATCCCCACCGGCTGACGCGCCGCTCCCTTTTTTTGTGGTCGA
>NZ_BAAJYT010000193.1:0-6670 GCF_057541515.1 Acidovorax sp. KNOB132 | reverse complement strand
GCCAGCCCCCGGTCGCGGCGCCCGCGCCCCATCGCGCCTGCGGCACCCGTGGCACCCACGGCACCTGCGCCGGCTGCGGTTCCGCTCCCCTCTCCCGCACCCATCACGCCCCCCCGTGGCTGCCCCTGTGATGGCACCCGTGCCGGCCCCGGCGGCCCCCACAGTGGCGCGTGTTCCTGCGCCTGTTTCCACGCCCGTCGTGCCGCCCGTGCCTGCCCCGGCAGCGGTGCCCTTGCAGGCCGCGCCCGCCGAGCGCAAGGGCTGGATGGACCGCCTGAAGAACGGCCTGCGCAAGACCGGCAGCAGCATCGCCACGGTCTTCACCGGCACCCAGATCAACGACGCGCTGTACGAAGAGCTGGAAGAGGCCCTGCTGATGGCCGACACCGGCGTGAAGGCCACGCAGCACCTGCTGGACGACCTCAAGCGCCGCGTCAAGGACACCAAGACCACCGATCCGGCCGCCGTGAAGGCCCTGCTGGCCGAGGCCCTGGCCGACCTGCTGCGGCCACTGGAGAAATCGCTGGTCATCGGCCGCTACACGCCCACCGTGATCATGGTGGCGGGGGTCAACGGCGCGGGCAAGACGACCTCCATCGGCAAGCTGACCAAGCACCTGGCCAACGAGGGCGCGGCGGTTCTGCTGGCCGCGGCCGACACCTTCCGGGCGGCGGCGCGCGAGCAGCTCGGCGTCTGGGCCGACCGCAACACGGTGGAGATCGTGAGCCAGGACGGCGGCGATCCCGCAGCGGTGAGCTTCGATGCCGTCACCGCCGGCAAGGCGCGCGGCAAGGACGTGGTGCTGGTCGATACCGCCGGGCGCCTGCCGACGCAACTGCACCTGATGCAGGAGCTGCAGAAGATCAAGCGCGTGGTCACCAAGGCGGATGCGACGGCGCCGCACGAGGTGCTGCTGGTGATCGATGGCAACACGGGACAGAACGCACTGGCCCAGGTGCGCTCCTTCGACGATGCGCTGCAGCTGACCGGCCTCATCGTGACCAAGCTCGACGGCACGGCCAAGGGCGGCGTGCTGGCTGCCATCGCGCAGGAACGCCCCATTCCGGTGTACTTCATCGGCGTGGGCGAGAAGCTGGAAGACCTGGAAACCTTCAACGCCAAGGAATTCGCGCAAGCTTTGCTGACTTGACCGATCGGCGAACGGAGTCCGAAGCCCCTTGCCACGTGTGCCGGGGGCTGGGCGACCGGGACGGATTGGTGCCATCCGGTGAATTGATTGTTCACAAAACGAAGTTTTTGGATTTTTTCGCTACTAATTCAATAGCACCATACCCTTTGAATTGCTGCGCCGACGCCCTTTTTTCCGACAATAACGCATCTCCCACGTCCTACGCCGGTGCGGGAACTAGTCCCTTAGCACTCCCTCATATGGAGTGCTAACATGAATGTCATGGAAGAAAGGATCTCTGGAATGACGCTTCAATCTGGAACCGCAGCCACCGCTCTGGCTCCCGCCAATCCTTGGGCGCTCATCCCCCCCTTGGGCAATCTGGACGCCTACATCTCGGCGGTGAACCGCCTTCCGCTGCTCACGGCGGAAGAGGAGCGCACATACGCGCGCCAGCTCAAGGACAACAACGACGTGGATGCCGCTGGCCGCATGGTGATGTCGCACCTGCGTCTGGTGGTCTCCATCGCCCGCCAGTACCTCGGCTACGGCCTGCCCCACGGCGACCTGATCCAGGAAGGCAATGTGGGCCTGATGAAGGCCGTCAAGCGTTTCGACCCCGATCAGAACGTGCGCCTGGTGAGCTACGCCATGCACTGGATCAAGGCCGAGATTCACGAGTACATCCTGAAGAACTGGCGCATGGTCAAGGTGGCCACGACGAAGTCGCAGCGCAAGCTGTTCTTCAACCTGCGCTCGATGAAGCAGGGCTTCAAGGCCGATGCGGCCGCCGCCGATGCAGCCACCCACCGCGACACGCTCTCCGAGCGCGAAATCGATGCAGTGGCGCAGCATTTGAACGTCAAGCGCGAAGAGGTCATCGAGATGGAAACCCGCCTGTCGGGCGGTGACGTGATGCTGGACCCCTCGCCCTCCGATGACGGCGAACAGGCCTACGGCCCCATCGCCTACCTGGCCGATGGTGCCCACGAGCCCACCGCCATGATCGAATCGCGCCAGCGCGATGCCCTGGCCACCGACGGCATCGCCGCCGCCCTCTCGGGCCTGGACGATCGCAGCCGCCGCATCGTGGAAGAGCGCTGGCTCAAGGTGAACGACGACGGCTCCGGCGGCATGACGCTGCACGAGCTGGCCGCCGTGTACGGCGTGAGCGCCGAACGCATCCGCCAGATTGAAGTGGCCGCGATGAAGAAGATGAAAAAGGCCCTGGTCGAGTACGCTTGACCGGCTGGCCACCCGCCTTCGCAGGCGGCCGGCATGGCGATAATCCCGAGCGCGCAATCCCCTGCGGATTGCGCGCTTTTTTCATGGGTGCGCCGGCTGCCGGTGCCCCCGATCTCCAAGGACACGACCCCCATGACTTTTCCTGCCGTTCGACGCCGCACGCTGATGGTGGCCCTTTCGCTCGCTGGCGCTCTGGGCACGGCCACGGCCCAATCGGCACCCGGCGCACTGGCGACGCCGGGGTGGCCGAGCAAGCCGCTGCGCATCATCGTGGGCTTTCCGCCGGGATCGTCGCCGGACCTGACGGCGCGCACGTTCTCCGAGCCCCTGGCGCAGGCGTTGGGCCATCCGGTGATCGTGGAAAACAAGGTGGGCGCGGGCGGCAACATCGGCGCCGATGCGGTGGCCAAGGCGACCGATGGCCACACCATCGGCCTGTTCATCAACGGCAACCTGACCATCGCCAAGCTGCTCAACCCGGCCGTGCCCTACGACCCGCAGAAGGACCTCGCGCCGCTGAGCCTGGTGGGCACTTCGCCGCTGGTGCTGACCGCCCCGGCCTCGCAGCCGGACGTGCCGGCCCATGCCGATGCGCGCGCGTTTCTCGCAGCGGCGCGGCAGGCCGGCAGCCGCTGGAGCTACGGCACGCCGGGCGTGGGAACGGTGGGCCACCTGGGTACGGAACTGCTCAAGGCCCGCGCCGGCATCGCGCCAGTGCATGTGCCCTACCCCGGCTACCCGCAGGTGGCCACGGGCATGCTGGGCGGACAGCTGCAGATGGCGCTGCTGCCGCCTGCGCTGGCCCTTTCGCAGGAACGCACGGGCAAGCTGCGCCTCATCGGCGTCACCTCGGCCGGTCGCAGCACGCTCGTGCCTGGCGTGCCCAGCCTGGCGGAGGCCGGCGTGCCGGACCTGAACCTGGAGATCTGGAACGCATTCGCCGCACCGGCCACCATGCCCGCTGCGGTGCAGGCGCGGCTGTCGGCGCTGATCGCCGACATCGCCCGCAGCCCCGACGTGCGGGCCAAGCTGTTCCAGCAAGGCTGGCAGGTGGCCGGGACCTCGCCGCAGGGGCTGGCGAACCGCATCCAGGCGGACACCGCGCTCATGGCCCGCGTGATCCGCACACAGGGCATCCGGGCCGACTGACGCCCTGCCCCGGTGGGGCGCGCTGCGCCTCCACCGATGTTGATGCAGATCATGCCCCGCGGGCCCGTGGCCGGCAGACTGGCGCCTTCGTGATTTCCAAGGCACGCCATGCAGCCCTTTCGCATCCTCGTCATCGGTGCCGGCCACACCGGCACCCCGCTGTTGCAGCAATTGCTGGCAGCGCCGTTCGTCTCCGTGCTCGGGGTGGCGGACCTGAACCTCTCCCTGCCCAGCATCGAGCTGGCGCGCAGCCACGGCGTGCCCGTGACATCCGATTTCATGGGATTGCTGGCGGCGCACGGCAGCGCCGCGGACATCGTGATCGATGTGACGGGCCAGCCGGCGGTGCGTGACGCGCTGCGCCGGCACATGGTGGACACGGGCAACCAGCAGACGGTCATCCTGCACGAGACCATCGCGCTTTTGCTGATGTCGCTGTCGGCCGGCCAGCGCATCGAAAGCCGCCACGGCGAACTGGCCTACGCCTGAGCACCCGGTTCGCTCCGTCCGTCACCATCGCAAGCAATTGCTATTATTTTCATAGCGATATGCCGGGAGAAATCATGCCCTGGAGGCCGTTTTCGTGCTGAGTCTGCGCACCCGGCCCCACGGCACCACGCCGACCGAAGAGGGCGCGCCCCTGCCTCCGTGCCACACCTGCGCCGGCCGCTCGCACTGCCTGCTCGGCCGGGCCCCGCGCGAGGTGCAGATGGCGGGCCGCGTGGTGGAGCGGCGCTTTCGCAAGGGCGAAACGCTGGTGCGCCAAGGCCAGTCCGCGCCGGTGCTGCAGATCCTCAAGGTCGGTACGGTGCTGCTGCACCGCCGGGGCGCCGAAGGCATCGACCGGCCCGTGGGCCTGGCGGGCTGCGGCCATGCCCTGGGCACGACGGCGCTGTTCGCGGCGCCTGCGGAGCTGTCGGGCACGGCCCTGGGCGAGGGCCGGCTGTGCGAAGTGTCTGCAGAAGCGCTGCGCTCGGTCCACCACGGCGCCGCGGCACTGAGCTGGCTGGAGGCGCTGTCGCGCGAGAACGCGCGGGCGCAGGCACAGCTTGCGGACTGGTCGGGGCTGCTGCGCATGCGCGGGGCCACGGCGCGCCTGGCAAGCGCCCTGCTGTTGCTGGCCGATCTGCAGCGCAGCACGCTGGTGCGGCTGCCCACGCAGGCGATGCTGGCCGCGCTGCTGGCCACCACGCGCGAGACGGTGGCCCGGGGGCTAGCGCACATCGCCCAGACGGGCGGTCTGGTCCGGCATGACCGCTGGCACTGCGCCATCGTGCGGCCCCGCCTCGCGGCCCTGGCCCGCGGCATGGCAGAACCGGTGTCCGGCCCGGTGGCCGGTGCTGCCTGGTGCGCAGCGGCGGTGGTGAAGCACGCCGATGCGGCCGCGCCGCCGCCTCAGCCCTCGTTCAGCAGGGCCCGCACATCGGCGGCCAACGCTTGCGCACCGCTGCCGTAGCGGTTGTACACGCGCAGGCGGCCGGCGGGGTCGTACACGTAGCTGCCGGCCGAGTGGTCCATGGTGTAGCTGGTGGGTGTCTTGCCGTCGACCTTCTTGTAGTAGATCTTGAAGTCCTTGGCCACGGCGGCCAGTTGCTCGGGGCTGCCACGCAGCGCGAGGAAGGTGGGGTCAAAGTTGGCCATGTAGGCCTTGAGCACCTCGGGCGTGTCGCGCTCCGGGTCCACGGTGACGAAGATGCCCTGGAGCCGGTCGCCGTCCGCGCCCAGCGAGCGCTTGACCTCCGCCAGTTCCACCATGGACGTGGGGCACACGTCGGGGCACTGGGTGTAGCCGAAGAACACCACCACGACCTTGCCCGCGAAGTCCTTGAGGTGGCGCGGCTGGCCGTTGTGGTCGGGCAGGGGCAGGTCCTTCGCATAGTCGGCGCCGGTGATGTCCACGCCCTTGAACTCCGGGCCCTTCTTGGAGCACGCCGCCAACAGGCCACCAGCGCTGACCAGCAAAGCGCTGGCAGCTATTCTTTTAAGAGCAACGCGTTTGTTCATGGCAATCACAGCACGTAGTGGTCCACCAGTAGCGCGGCGAACAGCAGGCTCAGGTGGATGAGGGAAAAGCGGAAGGTCTCGCGGGCGAGCGCATCGGAGTAGCGGCGCCACAGCCGAAAGCCATAGGCGCAAAAGCCCAGGCTGAGCACCACGGCGGCGGCCAGGTAGATCCAGGAACTCATGCCGTACACGAAGGGCATGAGGCAGCCCGCGAAGAGGATCAGCGTGTACAGGAACACCTGCAGTCGCGTGAACTCGTTGCCGTGCGTGACGGGCAGCATGGGCAGGCCCGACTTGCGATAGTCCTCCACGCGGTACAGCGCCAGGGCCCAGAAATGCGGCGGCGTCCACAGGAAGATGATGAGGAACAGGATGAGCGCCTCGGGCGCCACGTCGCCCGTCATGGCCGACCAGCCCAGCACCGGCGGCATGGCGCCCGAGGCGCCGCCGATCACGATGTTCTGCGGCGTGAGCGGCTTGAGGATCACCGTGTACACCACCGCGTAGCCGACGAAGGTGGCGAAGGTGAGCCACATGGTGAGTGGGTTGACCCACCGGTAGAGCACTAATGAACCCGCCGCGCACAGCGCCGCCGAGAACAGCAGCGTCTGCGTGTTGGACAGCTCGCCCTTGGCGGTGGGCCGCCAGGCGGTGCGCTTCATCTTCGCGTCGATGCCCTGCTCCACGATGCAGTTGAATGCCGCGGCGGCACCCGCCACGAGCCAGATGCCCGCACAGGCCACGGCCATGTGCGCCCACTGCGCGCCGCTGGGCATGCCGGGCACGGCCAGCACCATGCCGATGAAGGCGCAGAAAACGATCAGCTGGACCACGCGCGGCTTGGTCAGCGCATAGAACTGCGCCGCGCGCGACGGCATGCTGGCGATCGGAGGGGAGGTGGCGGGAGCAGCGCTCATGCGGAGATTCTCGTTGCGCCCGTGGGCGCGGTTGTCGGTGCGCCGGCAGCGGCGGCCAGGGGACGGGCGGCGCCCACGGCGCGGCTGGCGGCCAGGGCCCAGGTGAGGACCACGACCAGGCCGCGGCGCCGCCGGTGTGCAGCACGGCGGCCACGAGGGGCCAGTCCAGCACCACGTTGGACAGGCCGGTGGCGAACTGCATCAGCGCCAGGCCCGCGATCCGGCG
>NZ_BAAJYT010000192.1:0-6740 GCF_057541515.1 Acidovorax sp. KNOB132 | reverse complement strand
GCCATCCACCAGCCGTGCCTTCACAAGCTTGCCCTTGACCCGGCCGGCCGCCAGGCGCCGCACCACGTCCTGGGCAATGCCCCGTTCCACCGCCACGTAGGTGGAAAAATCGTTCACGTTGATCTTGCCCACCTGCTCGCGCGCAAAGCCCATCTCGCCGGTGAGCGCGCCCAGCACGTCGCCCGCGCGGATCTTTTCCTTGCGCCCGCCGATGATCTGGATGGTGGCCATGGGCGGTAGCAATGGCCCGCCGGGAGCGGCGGTCAGCTCGGACAGCGGGTGCCATTCCGACTCGCGGCCCTGCAGCTGCTCGATCTTGCCCACGCTGCCCATCTCGGGCAGGCTGGCCAGGCTCAAGGCGAGGCCGTCGGCGTCCGCGCGGCCGGTGCGGCCGATGCGGTGCACATGGATCTCGGGATCGGGGGTCACGTCCACGTTGATCACCGCCTGCAACTGGGCGATGTCCAGGCCGCGCGCGGCCACGTCGGTGGCCACCAGCACCGAGCAGCTGCGGTTGGCGAACTGCACCAGCACCTGGTCGCGCTCGCGCTGCTCCAGCTCGCCATAGAGGGCCAGCGCGTGAAAGCCCTGCGCCTGCAGCACGCCCACCAGGTCGCGGCACTGCTGCTTGGTGTTGCAAAAGGCGATGGCCGATTCGGGCCGGAAGTGGTTCAGCAGCTGCGACACGGCGTGCAGGCGCTCGCTTTCCTTCACCTCGTACCAGCGCTGCGCGATCTTGGCCGAACCATGCTGGGCCTGTACCGTGATGCGCTGCGGCTCCTTCATGAACTGGCGCGCCAGGCGCTCGATGCCCTCGGGGTAGGTGGCGGAAAACAGCAGCGTCTGGCGCTCGGCCGGGCACTGGCGCGCGACCTTGGCGATGTCGTCGAAAAAGCCCATGTCCAGCATGCGGTCGGCCTCGTCGAGCACCAGGGTGTTGAGCGCCTGCAGATCGAGCGTGGCGCGCTCCAGGTGGTCCATCACCCGCCCGGGCGTGCCCACCACGATGTGCGCGCCGTGCTCCAGGCTGGCGATCTGCCCGCGCAGCGGCACGCCGCCGCACAGGGTGACCACCTTGATGTTCTCCTGCGCGCGGGCCAGGCGCCGCACCTCGGTGGCCACCTGGTCGGCCAGCTCGCGCGTGGGGCACAGCACCAGGGCCTGCACCGCGAAGCGGCGCGCATTGAGGTTGGCCAGCAGCGCCAGGGCGAAGGCCGCCGTCTTGCCGCTGCCGGTGCTGGCCTGGGCGATCAGGTCGCGGCCCAGCAGGGCCACGGGCAGGCTCGCGGCCTGGATCGGGGTCATGCGGGTGTAGCCCAGCTGCTGCAGGTTGGACAGGGTCGCGGGGTGCAGCGCCAGGGAGGAGAACTCGGCGCCAGCGCCGGAAACGGAAGAAGTCATCCCCGGATTATCCCGGGGCCCGGCCGACGCGAGGCGGGCAAGGGCTTGCACCCCTCGCCAGCGGCGCCCCGATCGGCTATAAAACTTCGAGATACAAGGGTGGGACATGCCAGACACATCAAGCCGAGCGGACGGTCCTTCCCAGGACCCCCACTGCAGCAGTTCCCTGCTGCGGCTGCTGGCCGACTCCGTTCCGGCGCTGCTGGCCTACTTCGAATCGTCCACCCTGCGTTGTGTTTTTGCCAATCAGGGCTACGCCGAATCCACCGGCCACACGGTGGAGGCGATCCTGGGCAAGACGGTGCAGGAAGCCATCGGCGACAGCGCCTGGGCCTCGATCCAGCCCCAGATCCAGCAGGTGCTGCGGGGCGAGCGCGTGCAATACACGCGCAAGCAGCGGGTGCGTAGCGGGCCGCCGCGCATGATCGAGGTCAACCTCATTCCCCACCTGCACCCCAAGCTGGGACTGATGGGCGCCTTCGTGCTCATCAACGACATCACCCACCACTGGGAGGCCGAACGCGCGGTGCGCGAGAGCGAAGAGCGCATGCGCAAGTTCTCGCAGGCCACCGAAGAGGCCATCGTGTTCCACCGCGAAGGCCTGGTCACCGACTTCAACGAAGCGCTCACGCGGCTGATGGGCTACTCCCTGGCCGAGGGGCGCGGCCGGCGCATGCTCGATTTCGTGAGCGAGGAGTTCCGCCCCGTCACCGAGGCCTATGTGCGCGAGGGCCGCGAAGAGCCCTACGAAGTCACGGTGCTGCACCAGGACGGCCATGCCGTTCCCGTGGAGATCGTCGGCAAGACCATGCCCTGGAAGGGATCGGACTACCGCATCGCGGTGCTTCGCGACATCACCGCGCGCCGCCAGGCCCAGGAGCGCGAGGCCTTCCTGGCGCGGCACGATGCGCTCACGCAATTGCCCAACCGCACCACGCTCATGGAGCGGCTCACCGCCGTGATCGAGGCCGCACAGCGCACGCCGCAGGCCGCCGCCGTGCTGTTCATCGACATGGACCATTTCAAGACGGTGAACGACTCGCTGGGCCACGAGGCCGGCGACATGCTGCTGTGCGAGGTGGCCCGCCGGCTCGTGCAGGGCGTGCGCTCGGTGGACATCGTGGCGCGCGTGGGTGGCGACGAGTTCGTCGTGGTGCTGCGCGACGCGCAGGACCGGCCCTCCGCCCTGGCGGTGGCCGACCAGCTGCTGGCCGACGTGTGCGCCGTGTTCCATGCCGACGGCACACCGCTGTCGGTGTCGGTCTCCATCGGGGTGAGCATGTACCCCGACGACGGCGACACCGCCGCCGAGCTGGTGCGCCGGGCCGACGCCGCCATGCAGCAGGCCAAGGACAGCGGCCGCGCCAACCGCCAGGCCTACGCCCCGGGCATGGAGACGCCCTCCACCGGCGTGCTGCAGCACGAACGCCTGCTGCGCGACGCCATCCTGCACGGCGCGTTCGTGCTGCACTACCAGCCGCAGGTGCGCCTGGACGACGGTGCGCTCGTGGGCTTCGAGGCGCTGGTGCGCTGGCGCCACCCCGAGCGCGACCTGGTGGGGCCCATCGACTTCATCGCCTTCGCCGAGGCGCGCGGGCTCATCACGCCCATCGGCCGCTGGGTGCTGGTCGAGGCCTGCCGGCAGATCCGGGCCTGGCACGACGAGGGCCTGCCGCAGGTGCCGGTGGCGGTCAATCTCTCGGCGCTCGAATTCCGCCAGCGCGACGTGGCCGGCGAGATCGCGGGCGTGCTGCGCCAGACGGGCCTGGCACCGCGCTTTCTGGAGATCGAGCTCACCGAATCCGTGCTCATGCACGATGCCGACCAGGTGCGCCACACGCTGGAAGCGCTCAAGGCGCTGGGCGTGCGCGTGTCCATCGACGACTTCGGCACCGGCTACTCGTCGCTCGCCTACCTCAAGCGCTACCCGATCGACAAGCTCAAGATCGACCGCTCCTTCGTCTCGGACACGCCCGCCAACGAAGACGACGTGGCCATCGTCACCGCCATCGTCCAGATGGGCCGCAGCCTGCAGATCCAGACCGTGGCGGAGGGGGTGGAAACCGATGCCCAGCGCGACCTGCTGCGCGCCCTGGGCTGCCATCTGGCGCAGGGCTACCTGATCTCGCCGCCCATGGACCCGCGCCAGACGCGCGAGTGGCTGCTGAAAAAAAGATAGCGGGCCCGTCATCGGGCAGACCCGCGCGCCCGTGGACAATAGGGGCCATGGCCCAGATCCCCGACTTCACCGAGCCCACCCTTCATACCGATCCCGCCGAGGCGCTGTCGCAGGTGCAGCGCATCTACCAGCAGCAGATCGGGCACCTGCGCGATGCCATGCAGCGCTTCGTCGCCGGAGAGACCCCTGCCAGCCACGTGCGGGCCTTCTACCCCTTCGTGCGGGTGCAGACCACCACCGTGGCCCGCGCCGCCACCCAGCTGGCCTACGGCTTCGTGGAAGGCCCGGGGCGGTATGAAACCACCCTCACCCGGCCCGACCTGTTCGCCAACTACTACGCCGAGCAGTTCCGCCTGCTGCGCAACAGCCACAACATCGAGCTGGAGGTGGGCATCAGCAGCCAGCCCATCCCCATCCACTTCTCGTTCGCCGAGCACGACCACATCGAGGGCACGCTGACCGCCCAGCGCCGCATGCTCATGCGCGACGTGTTCGACCTGCCCGACCTGGAGGCCATGGACGACGGCATCGCCAACGGCACCTGGGCGCCCCGCCCCGGCGAGGCCCAGCCCCTGTCGCTGTTCACCGCGCCGCGGGTGGACTACTCGCTGCACCGGCTGCGCCACTACACCGGCACCGCGCCCGAGTGGTTCCAGAACTTCGTGCTGTTCACCAACTACCAGTTCTACATCGACGAATTCGTGCGCCTGGGCCATGCCGAAATGGCCAAGCCGGACAGCGAGTACGTCGCCTTCATCGAACCGGGCAACGTCGTCACCCGCCGCACCGGCCTGCCGGCCCAGCCGGGCGACGAGCTGGGCGTGGCCCCGCCGCGGCTGCCGCAGATGCCGGCCTACCACCTCATGCGGGCGGACAAGAGCGGCATCACCATGGTCAACATCGGCGTGGGGCCGTCCAATGCCAAGACCATCACCGACCACATCGCCGTGCTGCGCCCGCACGCCTGGATGATGCTGGGCCACTGCGCGGGCCTGCGCAACAGCCAGCAGCTGGGCGACTACGTGCTGGCCCACGCCTATGTGCGCGAAGACCACGTGCTCGACGAAGAGCTTCCGCTGTGGGTGCCCATTCCCGCGCTCGCCGAGATCCAGATGGCGCTGCAGCAGGCCGTCGCCGACGTCACGCAGATCGAGGACGCCGACCTGAAACGCATCATGCGCACCGGCACCGTGGCCAGCACCGACAACCGCAACTGGGAGCTGCTGCCCGACAACATGCCCCAGCGCCGGTTCAGCCAGAGCCGCGCCGTCGCGCTGGACATGGAGAGCGCAACAATCGCCGCCAACGGCTTTCGCTTCCGCGTGCCCTACGGCACCCTGCTGTGCGTGAGCGACAAGCCCCTGCACGGCGAGATCAAGCTGCCCGGCATGGCCAACCATTTCTACCGCGAGCGCGTGGACCAGCATCTGCGCATCGGCATGCGCGCCATCGACATCCTGCGGGCCGGGGGCGTGAGCCGCCTGCACAGCCGCAAGCTGCGCAGCTTCGCCGAGGTGGCCTTCCAGTGACGCACCGGGTGGGCGCCGCCACCAGGGATTGATGCGGCTGGATTTCGTCACCCTGATGGCCATCACGGCCACCAACCTGTGCATGCTCTCCGCGGCCCTGCCGCTGATCATGGGCCGCGCGCGGGCACCGCCGCGCGCTGGGTGCAGGCCAGCCTGCTGCTGCAGGGCCTGGCCTGGGCGGCCATCATCGCGTCCTCCTACGCGTGGGACCAGACCCTGTCCACCCTGTCCATGGCCGCCAATTCCCTGGCCCAATGGGCCCTCTTCGAGGCCCTGGCGATCTGGCTGGGGCCCCGGCCCGGGCGGCGCCTGGTGCAGGCGCTGGTGGTGGCGATCCCGCTGGGCTACACCCTGGGGTTTTCGCACTACGCGTTTCGCGTCGGCTGGGCCAACCTGCTGCTGGCCACGCTGCTGCTGGCCGTGGCGCGCGCCACGCTCTACCCGGCCCATCCAGCGCACTCGGTGGACCGGCGCTGGCGCTTGCTGCTCATGGGCTGCCTGGCCACGATGGCCGCGTTCACCGCCGCGCGCGGCGTGCTGGGCGCCTTCACCGACGCCTACCCCAGCTTCCGCACGCCGCACCCCGTCAACATCGCCGCGGCCGTGGCCGCCAACGTCACCCTCGTGCTGGGCACAGTGGCGGTGCTGGTCGCGTGGCGGGACGAGGCCGAGCAGCAATTGCGCACCCTGGCCATGACCGATCCGCTCACCGGCCTGCTCAACCGCCGCGGCTTCGAATCGCACGGCCAGGCCCTGCGACAGCGCGCCGCGCGCCAGCGCCTGTCCCTGGCCGCCCTGCTGCTGGACCTGGACCACTTCAAACGCATCAATGACGCCTACGGCCACGAAGCCGGCGACCGCGCCCTGGCCTGGTTCGCCCGGCTCGCCCAGTCCATGGCCGGGCCGCATGACACCGTGTGCCGGTTCGGCGGCGAGGAATTCGGCGTGCTCCTGCTGCATGCGCAGCAGGAAGAGGCGCAACGCTTCGACCAGCGCCTGCGCGAACGCCTGCAGGCCGAAAGCGCCCAGGCCCTGGGGTTTCCCATCGACTACAGCGCCGGCGCGGCGCTGTGGCACGGCGGCGAAGAGGACCTGGCCGAGCTCATGGCCCGCGCGGACGCGGCGCTGTATGCCGCCAAGGAACAGGGGCGGCGGCAGCTGGCCATGGGCTAGGAAAACAGAACGCAGAACGGGCAGTGCCGCCCCTTTCGCCGAGGGCGCTACGCCACCGCCACCCGCCGCTTGAGCACCCCCAGCGCCAGCGCCGTCACCCCCGTGCCGGCCGCGATCGCCAGCGCGTACAGCACCACGTGGTTGACCGCGTTCGGAATGGCCAGCACGAACACGCCGCCGTGCGGCGCCTGCAGGCCGATGTTCCACATCATCGACAGGCCGCCCGCCACGGCCGCACCGGCCATGCAGGCGGGGATCACCCGCAGGGGATCGCGCGCGACGAACGGGATGGCGCCTTCGGTGATGAAGGCCAGGCCCAGCACGGCGACGGCCTTGGAGGCCTCGCGCTCCTCGGCGCTGAAGCGGCTGCGGAACACCCAGCACGCCAGCGCGATGCCCAGCGGCGGCACCATGCCCGCGGCCATGGTGGCGGCCATCGGGTTGGCCACGCCGCTGGC
>NZ_BAAJYT010000191.1:0-6781 GCF_057541515.1 Acidovorax sp. KNOB132 | reverse complement strand
CGGGCCGCGTGCGCATGGAACTGCGCGACTACCGCGAACTGCAGCACCCCGAGCCCGCGCCGTTCGACCGCATCGCCTCGGTGGGCATGTTCGAGCACGTGGGCCGCGCGCACATGCCCGATTACTTCGCCACCGTGCGCCGGCTTTTGCGGCCCGGCGGGCTGCTGCTCAACCACGGCATCACCTCGGGCGGCGTGGACAACGCGCAGCTGGGCGCCGGCCTGGGCGACTTCATCGAAAAGTACATCTTCCCGGGCGGCGAGCTGCTGCATGTGAGCGCCGTGCTGCACGATCTGGCGGCCAGCGGCCTGGAGATGGTGGACACCGAGAACCTGCGCCCGCACTACGCGCGCACGCTCTGGGCCTGGTCCGACGCGCTGGAGGCGCGGCTGCAGGAAGCGCTGCGCGTGCTCTCGGCCGGGGTCGGCGCGCCGCAGGGCGAGCGTGCCCTGCGCGCCTACCGCCTCTACCTGGCCGGCAGCGCCATGGGATTCGAGCGCGGCTGGATGGCCCTGCACCAGATGCTGGCCGCGCGGCCCGACGGCGACCTGGCCACCGGCGCCCTGCGCGGGGCCCAGTCGGACTATCCTTTCACCCGCGACTACATGCATTCACGCACCGGCCCGGCCGGGCATTGACGGCTGCAAGCCACCCCATCACCCCTACCTACCCACCCTTACCAAGGACCCTCGCCACCCATGCTGTACAAGTTCAAATCCCGCGCGACCGCCGACGTCATCATGCTGGAGGCCAACGGCCGCCAGCTGCTGCAGATCATGGGCAAGGGCACCGACCCGCACGGCATCGTCACCGCCGCGCAGATCCCCGCCGCGCTCCAGGCACTGGAGGCCGCCGTCGCAGCCGACGACGCCAAGGGTCGGTCCGATGCCGGCGAGGCGCCGGGCAGCGAGGACGACGATGCGGGCGAGCGCCCCGACACCGTGCGCCTGCGCCAGCGCGCGGCGCCGATCATCGACATGCTCCAACGCAGCGCCGCGGAAGGGCACGACGTGGTCTGGTGAACCAGGCCGGACCGGCGCTGCGGCAGGCCGCCATGAGGCCGGTCACGCGGGCGTCGGCCGCGGCATGCAAGTCCCTCCTGGCGGAGGAAGTGAAGGCCAGGATCGGGACCGGCATGCCGGATTTTTCAGGCGAGAACGTTTCGAATTTCCGCAGCGCGGCACCCGTGGTGCCGATCGGGCCGGCGACCTTAAAAGTTCTGAAACCTGCTTCAGCGCGGCATGGAAAGCGTGAATTTCAGGACCCGGGCACCTACAGTTCGAGTCCGAAGCCAGGGGTCGAGCGACCGTGACGCGAGACCCGGGCCCAGCGCCCCACCGTGGGCACCATATCCTGCGTTCTCACCGCTTTTCATGTTGACTCTCGTTCCGCGCGGCATCCGCAACCACAATCCCGGCAACATCGTGCGCAACCACATCGGCTGGCGCGGCATGGCCGAGGACCAGTCGGCCGACCCCCGGTTCGTGGTGTTCTGCGAGCCGTACTGGGGCCTGCGCGCCATGGCCCTGCTGCTGCGCAACTACCAGGCCAAGTACCAGCTGTGCACCATCGACGGCATCATCCGCCGCTGGGCAGCCTGCGGCGAGTGCGATCCCTGCGACTACGTGCGGCAGGTCGCCGGCAGCCTGGACATCAGCCCGCACGCCTTCATCTGCCTGAACGCCGCGACCCTGCCGCCGGTCATGCGCACCATCGTGCAGCTGGAAAACGGCATGCAGCCCTATCCGGATGGGTTGATTGCCCGGGCGGTCAGCGCGTACTGAACGCCCACCGGGAGGCGTGCGGCCGCGCCACCGCGGCTCAATCCACCTTTGCGCCCGACGCCTTCACCACCTGCGCCCACTTGCGGTGTTCGCTGTCGATGTGTTTGGCGAAGTCGGCCGGCGAGTTGCCGCCGGGGATCGAGCCCTGCGCCAGCAGGCGCTCCTTGACGGCCGGGGTGGCCAGGGCCTTGGCGGTTTCCTGCTGGATGCGGGCCACGATCTCGGGCGGGGTCCCGGCGGGGGCGAGCAGGCCGAACCACGAGCTGGCCTCGTAGCCCTTGAGATCCGGGCCGCCGACCTCTTCGACCGTGGGCACATCGGGCAGGGCGGGCGAGCGGTGGGCGCTGGTCACGGCCAGGGCCTTGAGCTTGCCGGCCTTGATCTGCGCCATGGAAGACGGCAGGTTGTCGAACATCACGTCCATGTTGCCGCCCACCAGGTCCAGCAGCGCGGGGCCGGAGCCGCGGTAGGGCATGTGCAGCATGTAGGTCCCGGTCATGCTCTTGAACAGCTCGCCGGCCAGGTGGATCGAGGTGCCGTTGCCGCTCGATGCCATGTTCAGCTGGCCGGGGTGGGCCTTGGCGTAGCGGATGAAGTCGGGCACGGACTGGATGCCCAGCGTGCGCGCCTTGTCGGCGTTGATCTCCATCACGTTGGGCACGGCCGCCACGAGGGTGATGGGCACGAAGTCCTTGATGGGGTCGTACGGCAGCTTGCTGTACAGCGCGCGGTTGATGCCGTGCGTGCCGACCGTGCCCATCAGCAGGGTGTAGCCGTCGGCCGGCGACTTGGCGACCACTTCGGCGCCGATGTTGCCGCCCGCGCCGCCCCGGTTGTCCACGATGAACTGCTGGCCGAAGGCGCGGCCCAGCTCGGGTGCCACGGCGCGCGCCAGGATGTCGGTGGTGCCGCCGGGGGCGAACGGCACGACGATGCGCACCGGCTTGGTGGGCCATGCGCCGGACTGGGCATGGGCGCCGGGCATCGCGTTCCAAAGGCCGGCGGCCAGCAGCAGGGCGGCGAGCGCCAGCGCGCGGCGGCGCGGCGTGGCAAGGGGCTGGCGAAGGGTCTTGGACGGGGTGGCGGAAAAGCGCATGGGGATCGGTCCTTGGGGCTGGCGGTCAATCCCCCGTTGTAGGCGCCGCTGCGCGAGGCGGGCAGAGGGATGACCCGTAGGCCGGAGCGCGTTCCACGCCTCGCAAAATGCACGCCCCAAGAAAAAAACCGCCCCGGGGCGCAAGGCCTGGGGCGGTCGGGGCGATGCGCGGGCGCTGCGTGTGGCGCAGTGCCCGGCCCGTCAGTGGGATCAGTCGGCGTAGGTGCCGGCGGCCTTGATGATGGGGCCCCACTTGTCGATCTCGGCCTGCACGAACTTCTTGTGCTCGGCGGGTTCGACGCGCTGGTCGGCCGCCACCACGGCGCCCAGGCCTTCCTGCTTCTTGATGAAGTCGGGGTCCTTCAGCGCGGCCTTCAGGGCGTCGTTGAGCTTCTTGAGCACGTCGGCGGGCGTGCCCTTGGGCGCGTACAGGCCGTGCCAGATCGTGACCTGGAAGTCCTTCACGCCGGACTCGGCCAGCGTGGGCAGGTCCTTGAGGGATGGCGTGGTGAGGCGCTTGGGCGTGGTGACCGCGTAGGCCTTGACCTTCTTGGCCTCGATCTGCGAGGTGGTGTTGGTGGTCTGGTCGCACAGCAGGTCGATCTGGCCACCGATCAGGTCGGTGATGGCGGGTGCCGTGCCCTTGTAGGGCACGGGGGTCATCTCGACCTTGATCGCGCTCTGGTACAGCAGGCCGCACAGGTGGGACGCGGCGCCCAGGCCCGCATGGCCCAGGTTGATCTTGCCCTTGTTCTGCTCGATCCAGGTGGCCAGTTCCTTGTAGTTGTTGGCGGGTAGCGTGGGCTTAGCGATGAGCGTCATGGGCACGTCGTTCACGACGCCCAGGTACTCGAAGTCGTTGGGCACGCTGAACGGCAGCTTGCGGTAGAGCGCCGGCATGGTGGCCATGGCGATGTGGTTGAGCAGCAGGGTGTAGCCGTCGGGGTTGGCACGCGCCACCTTGGCGGTGCCGATGCTGCTGCCGGCACCAGCAGCGTTGTCGATCACCACGCTCACCCCACCCAGTGGCTTGCGCATGGCCTCCGCCAGATCGCGTGCCACGCGGTCGGTCGGGCCACCGGCGGCGAAAGGAACGACGATCGTGACCGTCTTGTCCTTGGACGGAAAACCCTGCGCCTGCGCGCCGAAAGCGGCGGCCACGGCAACGGCCACCAGTGCGGTCTTGAATGTAGTTTTCATGAGGTTCCTTTGAAAAGACGCGCCATGATAGCCACGGGTTTTTACACCGCCATCAAGGTAATTACTTAGCAGTAACGTGTAGGGGTTTAAAGGTTTATAGGCCTGCAGCGCTTGTCTGTACTGGTTTTTCAGCTATTAATATGGGAGCGGCGGGTGCGGCGATCCGGTGGGCGGCTGCCGGGCTCATCGATAGCTGCGTGCGTCCTCGATCACACGGCCGTCGTTGGGCAGCGTGCCGGGGGCCACCATCTCGACCTCGCCGCGCAGCTTGGTCTGCTCGCGCATCGCCTCGGCCAATTGCACGGCCAGGCCGGCGGCGGTCTCGGTGGTTTCCACGCGCAGCAGCATCTGGTCGCTGGCCATCTCGCCGCTCACCACCAGGCGCGCGCGCAGCACCTGCGGAAAGCGCCGCACGATGTCGGCCACCTGGCCGGGGTGCACGAACATGCCGCGCACCTTGGTGGTCTGATCGGCCCGGCCCATCCAGCCCTGGATGCGGGTGTTGGTGCGGCCGGTGGGGCAGGTGCCGGGCAGCACGGCCGAGAGGTCACCCGTGCCGAAGCGGATCAGCGGGTAGTCGGGGTTGAGCGTGGTCACCACCAGTTCGCCCACCTCGCCTTCGGGCACCGGGTCGCCGGTGCCGGGCCGCACGATCTCCACGATCACGCCCTCGTCCAGCACCAGGCCTTCGCGCGCGGTGGTTTCGTAAGCGATCAGGCCCAGGTCGGCCGTGGCATAGCACTGGTAGCCGGCCACGCCCCGCCCGGCCAGCCAGTCGCGCAGCGAGGGCGGAAACGCCTCGCCCGAGACCAGGGCCTTGCCCACGCTGGGCAGTGGCGTGCCCAGCTCGGCCGCCTTGTCCAGCAGGATCTTGAGAAAGCTCGGCGTGCCGATGTAGCCCGCGGGTTTCAGTTCGGCCATGGCCTGCACCTGCTGCTCGGTCTGGCCCGTGCCGCCCGGGAACACCGAGCAGCCCAGCGCATGGGCGCCGGTTTCCATCATCGAGCCGGCGGGCACGAAGTGGTAGCTGAAGCTGTTGTGGATCAGCTCGCCGGGCCGAAAGCCGGCGGCGTGGATGGCGCGCGCCATGCGCCAGTAGTCGCGCCGCGTGCCCTCCGGTTCGTACAGCGTGCCGGGGCTGGCGAACACGCGCGGCATGGCGGCGCCGAACGACAGCGCGCTGAATCCGCCGAACACGTTGGTGGCCCGGCCGGCCTGCTGGCGCGCGAGCAACTCGTGCTTGCGCGTGACCGGCAAGGTGGCCAGTGCCTGGCGCGTGGCGATGCCCGCCGGATCGATGCCCTGCAGGATGCCGGCGAACGCGGGCGAGGCCCGCTGCGCATGCGCCACCTGCGCGGGCAGCGCGGCCATCAATGCGCTTTCGCGGGCTTCGGGCGGGCGGGTTTCGAGGTCGTCGTAGAAAACGCTCATGGATATACCTCCGGGGTGCACGTTCTGGGCGTGCTGGGGATGGGAGACAGGCAAATGGTGGGCTGGACTGCGCCGCGCGGTCGCGGCGCGCCGGATTCGCGGTGGACCTAGGCCAGCCAGCGCTTGCGGCGCTTGTAGCTCTTGACGTCCTTGAAGCTCTTGCGCTCGCCGCCGCCGACGCCCAGGTAGAACTCCTTCACGTCCTCGTTGTTGGCCAGGTCGCTCGCCGCGCCGTCCATCACCACGCGGCCGCTTTCCATGATGTAGCCGTAGTCCGAGTATTTGAGCGCCATGTTGGTGTTCTGCTCGGCCAGCAGGAAGGTCACCTTTTCCTTGGTGTTGAGGTCCTTCACGATGTTGAAGACCTCCTCCACGATCTGCGGCGCCAGGCCCATCGAGGGCTCGTCGAGCAGCACCATGCTGGGGTTGGCCATGAGCGCGCGGCCGATGGCGCACATCTGCTGCTCGCCGCCCGAGGTGTAGGCGGCCTGCGAGGTGCGGCGGGTCTTCAGGCGCGGGAAGTACGCGTACACCTTCTCCAGGTTGGCCGCAATCTCGGCGCGGCTGGTGCGGGTGTACGAGCCCGTCATCAGGTTCTCTTCGATGGTGAGGTGGGCGAAACAGTGGCGCCCCTCCATCACCTGCACCACGCCGCGCTGCACGAGGTCGGCGGGCGAGAGGTTCTCGATGCGCTCGCCCCGCAGCTCGATGCTGCCCTTGGTGACCGCGCCGCGCTCGCCCTGCAGCAGGTTGGAGATGGCGCGCAGCGTGGTGGTCTTGCCCGCGCCGTTGCCACCCAGGATGGCGACGATGCCGCCTTCGGGCACCTGCAGCGAGACGCCCTTGAGCACGAGGATCACGTGGTTGTAGATGACCTCGATGCCGTTGACGTTCAGGACGATGTTTCTGGGTTCCATGGTGTTGCCTTCGCTGTGCCAATCGAAAGCGCTGCGGTGCAACGCTTTCGATTGGCGGCTGTGAACACAGCCTCAAAAAACCGGCGCGCCCCACGCCAGCAGACGCCGCGCAAGGGCCGCCCCGCGGCGCCTGGCGTCGTCCCCCTTCCGCCTTCGCACAGCGAAGCCAGAGAAGGGGAAGCCGCGGCAGCGCTCAGGGGGTTGTCCTTAGCTCTGGCAGTCGGCCGCATCCCGCCGCGTCATCTTCTTGTCGGCCAGGTACGTTGTCGGAGCCGGCCTGATCATGGCTTCAGGATCTGCTCGTCGGCTGGTACCCAGTCGGAGGAGAAGTCCCACTTCTTGCCGTCCCAGTG
>NZ_BAAJYT010000190.1:0-6882 GCF_057541515.1 Acidovorax sp. KNOB132 | reverse complement strand
CGCGTGGCTGGTGGGCCGCAGCGCGCGCCGGGGCCTGCGCACCGCCGTGCGCTGGCCGCGAAGCCCTGGTGACGCTGCTGTGCGCACTGCTGGCGCTCAGCGCCCTGGGCTATGCCAGCAAGCCGTGGCGCCGGTTGCACCCGGTCGCCTACTGGACGCACTGGAACGCGGCGGTCCACGGCCTGCGCAGCGGCTGGGCCGACCAGGAGCGCCAGCGCAGCGCCCTGCTGGAGCGGGCGCGGCAGGCGGCGCCCGCGGTCACGCGCGCCGGCCCGTCCACCGTGGTGCTGGTGGTGACCGACAGCATCAACCGCGACAACCTGGGCCTGTACGGCTACGCGCGCTCCACCACGCCGCGCCTGGAGGCCCAGCAGCGCGTGCTGGGCGGGGAGATGGCCGTGCTGCGCCATGCGTGGTCGGTCGATGCCAGCACGCTGCCCGCGCTGGCCAACATCTTCGGCTTCGGGCAGCCGGGCCGGGCCGACGGGCAGCACGTGCTGGCGCTGGCCCGCGCCGCGGGCTACAAGGTCTGGTGGATGAGCAACCACGACGATGTGGCGATCGAGCAGCAGCATGCGCGCCTGGCCGACGTGGTGGACATGGTCAACCGCACGCCGGGCCGCGCGGGCGCCTCGCTGGACGGCGAGCTGCTGGACTGCGTGCAGGAGGCGCTGGACGACCCCGCCGAGCGCAAGCTGATCGTGGTGCATCTGATGGGCGCGCACCCGCACTACCGGCTGCGCTTTCCGAGCGGCGACAACCCGTTCGACGACCACGTGGACGCGGTCGAGGCGCAACTGGCCGGCCAGGGCCGCTCGGCCTGGGTGCGGCGCTACCGCCAGCAGTACGACGCCGCCCTGCTGTACCACGACTTCGTGGTGTCCGAGACACTGCAACTGGCGCGCGCCGGGGCGCGGCCCGGCGAGTCCCGGGCGTGGATGTACCTGTCCGACCACGGCCAGGAGGTCGGACACGGCAGCGACCGCGCGGGCCACAGCCCCGCAACCGCCTCGGGCTACCGCATTCCCACGGTGATCTGGCGCAGCGCGGCGGCGCAGCCGGTGTCCGCCGCCACGGCGCAGCGGCCGTTCCGCGCCGACTGGGCGGCCTGGACCCTGGCCGATCTGCTGCACATCGGCTGGGCCGGTGCCATGCCGGAGCGCAACGTGCTGGACGACCGCTACCGCTGGGTGGCGCCGACGCTGCCCGTGGCGGTGCCGTCGTTCTCGGAGTGAGGGCGGCGCAGGCGGGCATGCCTCTGGCTTTTGGATGCATGCCCCAATCGGGCCCCACCGCAATAATACCTAGGGCATGTAGCTATTAATTTAATAGCATCTGCCGGGGCATCGCTTTCGCGCCCGGAATCAGGCCATCGCACGATCGACCAGCAGGGTGTCGGTGAACTGCTCGAAGCGCACGATTCGCTCGCCCTGCACCTGCCACACGTGCGCCGCCCGCACCTGCATGGCCTTGCCCGTGCGGCCATGGGTGCCCGAGTAGCTGCCGACGCCCACGATGCGGTCGCCGCCATCGATCAACGTCTCCAGATCGAAGCGGTAGCCGATCCAGTCGGCGCCCAGCACCTTGAAAACTCTGTCCATCACCTGCTGAGGCCCCACCCAGGTGCCCGCGCATGGAAAACCCGCCATTTCGGTCCACTGCACGTCGGGCGCCATGTCGGCCATCATGGCGGCGATGTCCTGGCGGGCGGAGGCGGCGTAGTGGGCGGTGATGAGTTCGAAAGGCGTGCGCATGGAGATTCCGAAAGCAGTGAAGGACAGGCCGCCATGCCGAACGGGGCAGGGCGGTGGCGAGACGGTCCGGCATGTTTAACACGGCCGGCGCCCGGCGGGGTCGCCCGGGCCGGCCGCTACCCGGGACAATGCGATCCGCAAGGCCATGGAATCGCTGCGATTTTCGGGGCTGGGCCTGCGGTGGATGTGCCAGCATCGGGGGGTTGCGCGGTTGCGCCGGTGGACCCTCAGGAAAAGTCGGCCCGCCCTTTATTTCGCTAGGAGTTGTCATGAGCTTTCCCCACCGTTTCGTTGCGGGCGCCGGCGCGCGCTGGCTGGCTGCGGCCTGTGTCGCCGTGTTGGGCGCTTTTCCCGGTGTCCCCGCCTGGGCGCAGGGCACGATCAAGATCGGCGAGATCAACAGCTACAAGGCCCAGCCGGTGTTCCTGGAGGCCTACAAGAAGGGCATGCACCTGGCGGTGGACGAGGTCAATGCGGCGGGCGGCATCGGCGGCAGGAAGCTCGAACTGGTCACGCGCGACGACAACGCCAACCCCGGCGAGGCCGTGCGGCTGGCCGACGAGCTGGTCTCGCGCGAGCGGGTGGACATCCTGGCGGGCAGCTTCCTGTCGCACATCGGCCTGGCGCTGTCCGACTACGCCAAGCAAAAGAAGCGCTTTTTCCTGGCCAGCGAAGCGCTCACCGACAAGATCACCTGGCACAACGGCAACGCCTACACGTACCGCCTGCGCTCGTCCACCCACATGCTGTCGTCGGCCCTGGTGCCCGAGGCGCTCAAGCTCCAGAAAAAGCGCTGGGCCATCGTGTACCCCAACTACGAATACGGCCAGTCGGCGGTGGACACGTTCAAGAAGCGCATGAAGGCGCAGCAGCCCGGCATCGAGTTCGTCACCGAGCAGGCCGCGCCGCTGGGCAAGCTGGACGCCGGCAGCGTGGCCCAGGCCATCGCCGATGCCAAGCCCGACGCCATCTTCAACGCGCTGTTCGGCCCCGATCTGGCCAAGTTCGTGCGCGAAGGCACCACGCGCGGCCTGTTCAAGAGCACCCCGGTGGTCAGCCTGCTGACCGGCGAGCCCGAGTACCTGGAGCCGCTGCGCGACGAGGCGCCCGTGGGCTGGATCGTCACCGGCTACCCCTGGTACAGCATCGACACGCCGGCCCACAAGGCGTTCGTCGCGGCCTACCAGGCCAAGTACGGCAAGGAAGACCTGCGCCTGGGCGCGCTGATCGGCTACGACACCATCCAGTCCCTGGCCGCGGGCGTGAAGCGCGCGGGTGGCAAGACCGATGCCGAGTCGCTGGCCAAGGCGTTCAGCGGCCTCCAGGTGTCCACGCCCGACGGCCCCATCGAATACCGCGCGATCGACCACCAGTCCACGCTGGGCGTGTACGTGGGCAAGATCGCGCTCAAGGATGGCAAGGGCGTGATGGTCGACTACCGCTACGTGCCCGGCGATACCCTGCTGCCGCCCGAGGCCGAGTGCGCGCGCTGCGCCCCGCGCCCTGACGCGCTGGCCTGCCAATCGCCCGCGACCCCGCCGCGCCCCGTTCCGCCCGCGATGGATTTCTCCGGCTTCCTGACCCAGCTGCTCAACGGGCTGGCCGAGGCGTCGTCGCTGTTTCTGGTGGCGGCCGGCCTGTCGCTGATCTTCGGGGTGACGCGCATCGTCAACTTCGCGCACGGCTCGTTCTACATGCTGGGCCTGTACCTGGCGTATTCGCTGGTCGAGCGCATGGCGGGCCTGGCCGGCGGGCCGCTGGGCTACTGGCTCGGCCTGCTGCTGGCGGCGCTGGCGGTGGGCGCCTTCGGCGCGCTGGTGGAGGTGGTGCTGCTGCGGCGCATCTACCGCGCGCCGGAGCTGTTCCAGCTGCTGGCCACGTTCGCGCTGGTGCTGGTGGTGAGCGACGCGGTGCTGTGGCTCTGGGGGCCCGAGGAACTGGCTGGGCCGGCGCGCGCCGGGCCTGGCGGGCTCGATCGAGCTGATGGGCCGGCAGTACCCGGCCTACAACCTGTTTCTGATCGCCCTGGGCCCGCTGGTGCTGGGCCTGCTGTGGCTGCTGCTCACGCGCACCCGGTGGGGCACGCTGGTGCGCGCCGCCACGCAGGACCGCGAAATGCTCGGCGCCCTGGGCGTCAACCAGGCGTGGCTCTTCACGGGCGTGTTCGCGCTGGGCGCGATGCTCGCGGGGCTGGGCGGCGCGGTGCAGCTGCCGCGCGAGCCGGCCAGCCTGGCGCTGGACCTGCGCGCCATCGGCGAGGCGTTCGTGATCGTGGTGGTGGGCGGCATGGGGTCGATCCCGGGCGCCTACGTGGCCGCGCTGCTGATCGCCGAGATCAAGGCGCTGTGCGTGGGGCTGGGCACGGTGCAGTGGTTCGGCGTCGAGGTGTCGTTCTCCAAGCTCACGCTGGTGGTGGAGTTCCTGGTGATGGCCCTGGTGCTGGTGTTCCGGCCCTGGGGGCTGATGGGGCGGCCCCAGGCCGTGAGCCGCAACTCGGCGCCGGCGGAGGCGCCGCTGCGCCCAGGCACGCCGCTGTTCCGGGCCGCGGTGGTGGCCGTGCTGGCGGCCCTGGCCGCGCTGCCGCTGCTGTCGGCCTGGCTGCCGTATGCCACGGTGCTGGCGCAGGACGTGCTGGTGGCGGTGCTCTTCGCGGTGAGCCTGCACTTCATCATGGGCCCGGGCGGCCTGCATTCGTTCGGCCACGCGGCCTACTACGGGCTGGGCGCCTACGGCGCCGCGGTGCTGCTCAAGGCCTTCAGCATGCCCATGCCGCTGGCCATGGCGCTCGCGCCGCTGGTGGCCGGGGCCGGGGCGTTGGTCTTCGGCTGGTTCTGCGTGCGCCTTTCGGGCGTGTACCTGGCCATGCTGACCCTCGCGTTCTCGCAGATCGTGTGGTCGGTGGTGTTCCAGTGGGACGCCGTCACCGGCGGCTCGAACGGCCTGATCGGCGTGTGGCCCGCGCCGTGGCTGGGCGGCGCGGCCTACTACTACCTCACGCTGGCGCTGGTGGGGCTGTCGGTGTTGGCGCTGCGGCGCGTGCTGTTCGCGCCGTTCGGCTACGCGCTGCGCGCGGGGCGCGACTCGGCGCTGCGGGCCGAGGCGGTGGGCATCGACGTGCGGCGCGTGCAGTGGATGGCCTTCGTGATCGCGGGCGGGTTCGCCGGCCTGGCGGGCAGCCTGTTCGCGTTCTCCAAAGGCAGCATTTCGCCGGAGGCGGTGGCCGTGGGCCAGTCGGTGAACGGGCTGGTCATGGTGCTGCTGGGCGGCCTGCAAACCCTGCTGGGCCCCATCGTCGGCGCGGCGGCGTTCAGCGTGCTGCAGGACGCCATCCTGCGGGCCACGGAGTATTGGCGCGCGCTGTTCGGCGGGGTGATCCTGCTGCTGGTGCTGGCCTTCCCGCAGGGCATCGCGGGCTTCGCGCAGCAGATCGCACAGCGCCGGGCCGAACGACCGGCGGCGGCGCCCGCCATCCCCGAAGGGCCGTCGCCATGACGCTGCTCCAGGTGCGCGGCCTGCGCAAATCCTATGGCGGCGTGCAGGCCGTCGATGGCATCGGGTTCGACCTGGCGGCGGGGGAATTGCTCGCGCTCATCGGGCCCAACGGGGCGGGCAAGTCCACCACCTTCGACATGGTGGGCGGGCAGACGAAGGCCACGGCCGGCTCGGTGCAGCTGCAGGGGCGCGAGCTGCTGGGCCTGCCCCCCCGCGCCATCGCGCGCCTGGGCGTGGGCCGCACCTTCCAGATCGCGGCCACGTTCGCCTCGCTCACCGTGGTCGAGAACGTGCAGATGGCGCTGCTGTCGCACCACCGGCGCGTGTTCGCGCTCTGGCGGCCTGCTGCCTCGCACTACCGCGCCGAGGCGATGGCGCTCCTGGCCCAGGTCGGCATGGACGCGCAGGCCGGCCGCCCGTGCAGCGAACTGGCCTACGGCGACGTCAAGCGCGTGGAGCTGGCCCTGGCGCTGGCCAACGATCCGCAACTGCTGCTGATGGACGAGCCCACCGCCGGCATGGCGCCGCAGGAGCGCAGCGACCTCATGGCGCTCACCCGGCGGCTCGTGGCCGAGCGCCGCATGGCGGTGCTGTTCACCGAGCACAGCATGGACGTGGTGTTCGCCCATGCCGACCGCATCATCGTGCTGGCGCAGGGCCGGCTCATCGCCGAGGGCGATGCCCACGCGATCCGCAACCACCCCGGGGTGCAGGCGGTGTACCTGGGCGCCGGCACGACCTTCGGGGAAAAGAGCGGGCACCGGGAAGCGGTGCCGGAGGGCGCGGCATGACGGCCCCCGCGCCGACGCCGCCGCCGCTGCTGCTGGAGGTCTCCGGCCTGAACGCCTGGTACGGCGCGGCGCACATCCTGTTCGACGTGTCGCTGCAGGTGCGCCGCGGCGAGGTCGTGGCGCTGATGGGCCGCAATGGCGCGGGCAAGTCCACCACCTTCAAGGCCATCATGGGTCTGCTCGCGCGGCGGCAGGGGCGGGTGGATTTTCTCGGCCGCCCGATCGCGGGGCTGGCGCCCTACGAGATCGCGCGGATGGGCCTGGGCTTCGTGCCCGAGGACCGGCGCGTGTTCGCCGACCTCACGGTCACCGAGAACCTCGCGGTCGGCCGACAGCCGCCCCGGCACTGGCCCGACGGCAGCGAGGCGCCGTCCTGGACGCCCGCCGCGCTGTACCGGCTCTTTCCCAACCTGGGCGCCATGCAGGACCGGCCCGGCGGGCAGATGAGCGGCGGCGAGCAGCAGATGCTCACCGTGGCGCGCACGCTCATGGGCAACCCGTACCTGGTGCTGCTGGACGAGCCCTCCGAGGGCGTGGCGCCCGTGATCGTCGAGCAGATGGCGCAGACGATCCTGCAGCTCAAGGCCCGGGGCGCGAGCATCCTGCTGTCCGAGCAGAACGTGCGCTTTGCCGAGATGGTGTCCGACCGGGCCTATGTGCTGGAAAAGGGCCAGATCCGCTACGAGGGCCCGATCGAGGCGCTGTCGCGCAACGAGGACGTGCGCCGCGCGTACCTTGCGGTGTAGGCCGCGCCATGGACACCGCCTGCGACGAAGCCCTGCCCACGGCGCCGGCCCACGGCGTGGTCGGCGTGCTGCTGGCGGCCGGCCACGCGCGGCGCTTCG
>NZ_BAAJYT010000189.1:0-6994 GCF_057541515.1 Acidovorax sp. KNOB132 | reverse complement strand
CCTGGCGCTGGTGGCCAGCGCGACGGTGGCGCTATCGGGCCTGGGGTTCGCGCAGTTCCTGGCCAGCTCGCTGCTGCTGGGCGTGGGCTGGAACCTGATGCTGATCGCCGGCACCACGCTGCTGTCAGAAAACCACGCGGAGCACGAACGCGGCCCGGCCCAGGCGCTGATGGAGCTGTGCAACGGCGGCATGGCCGTGGCCATGTCGTTCGGCTCGGGCGCGCTGCTGTCGGGCATCGGATGGACCGCCATCAATGCGGCCATGCTGGTCCTGCTGGCCGTGGCGCTGGGCCTGCTGTGGTCGATGGCGCCGCGGCGCGCGGCGGTCTGAGGCACCTGCGGTGCCGATTCGCCCCCAGGGCGTTTGCTACATTTTCAATAGCAAAATGCCTTAGTATTTATTGCGCTGGAGGCCCCTGGGGCCTCAAGCCCTTTGCAGCACCGGCTGGCGCCGCGCCCACACCCACATGGCGATGCCGGCGACGATCATCGGCACGCACAGCCATTGGCCCATGCTCATGCCCAGCGAGAGGATGCCCAGGAACGCATCCGGCTCGCGGAAGTATTCGGCGATGAAGCGGAAGCTGCCGTAGCCCACCAGGAAGGCCGCGGCCACCTCGCCCTGGCGGCGCTCGCGGCGGGCATAGAGCCACAGCAGCACGAACAGCAGCACGCCCTCCAGCAGGAACTGGTACACCTGCGACGGGTGGCGCGGCAGCAGCGAGCCGCTTTGCGGGAACACCATGCCCCAGGGCAGGTCCGGGCTGCTGAAGCGCCCCCACAGCTCGCCGTTGATGAAGTTGCCCACGCGCCCGGCCGCCAGCCCCGTCGGCACGCACGGCGCCACGAAGTCGGCCACCTGCAGCCAGGGCCGCTTGCGCGAATGCGCGAACCACACCATCGCGGCGATCACGCCCAGCAGCCCGCCATGAAAGCTCATGCCGCCCTGCCAGATGTAGAAGATCTCCAGCGGGTTGGACAGGTAGTAGCCCGGCTTGTAGAACAGGCAGTAGCCCAGCCGCCCCCCCGCCACCACGCCCACCACGCCGAGAAAGAGAATGTCCTCCACGTCGCGCCGCGTCCAGGCACCGGGCCCGGTGATGGAGGCGAAGGGCTCGTGGCGCAGGCGCCGCACCCCGAGGAACATGAACAGCGCGAAGGCCGCCAGATAGGTCAGGCCGTACCAGTGGATGGCCAGCGGGCCCACTTGCAGGGCGATGGGGTCGATTTGGGGGTACATCAGCATGGTGGGCGGTATTGTGCCCGCCCGGCATGACGGTTCCGGCCGGCGCCCTGGAGCGGCGGCCGCTGCGGCGGCGGCGCGGCGCGCCGGCCGGCCAGGCGCCGCCGCAGTCCACCCGGAGGACTTCGTCATCGCATTCCGCCGGGCGGGATATGGGCCGAATCGGGCCCATGCCGGCGTTTCGATTGCCTTCGACGCTATTTAATTAATAGCACCAATCCCACGCGCCCGGCCGACGACCCCGATCGGCCCGTGGTGGTGACATCATAATTGATAACGCTTCTCATTCTTCTAACCGCTTTCCGCCGCCCGGCGGTCCTCTCCCGGCCCTTCACGGCCTGGCCACGGACCCCGGCCCGCCGGCCGCAAAGCCCGCTCCTGAACACCATGCACCGACACGCCTGCCGCGCAGAACCCCGATTCGCCCCCACCCCGCTCGCCCGCCTCGTCCGCCATTGCGTCGGCGCAGGGCTTCTGATCGCCGCCGCCGGCGCCGGTGCGCAGACCGCCGCCCGGACGGCGCTCGACGAAGTGGTCGTGTCCGACCAGGCCGAGGCCATCGGCGGCCTGCAAAAGACCTATTCGGGCGGCCAGTTCGCGCGCGGCGGCAACCTGGGCATCCTGGGCAACACCGACCTGATGAACGTGCCGTTCAGCACCACCAACTACACCTCGGAGCTGATCGACAACCAGCAGGCACGGACCGTGGCGGACGTGGTGATGAACGACGCCTCGGTGCGCACGCTCACCTCGCGCGGCGGCTTCGGCGACGACTTCCAGGTGCGGGGCTTCACCCTGTCCAACAGCGACATCAGCATGAACGGGCTGTTCGGCTTGGCGCCGTCCACCAGCATCCCGCTGGAGACCATCGAGCGCGTCGAAGTGCTCAAGGGCCCCGGCGCGCTGACCAATGGCGTGGGCCCGAGCGGCAGCGTCGGCGGCAGCATCAACGTGGTGACCAAGCGCGCGGCGGACGTGCCGCTCACGCGGCTGACCACCACCTACATGGGCAAGGCGCAGTTCGGCACCCACCTGGACGTGGGCCGCCGTTTCGGCGAAGACAACCAGTGGGGCGTGCGCGTGAACGGCCTGGTGCGCGGCGGCGAGGGCAACATCGACGGCGGCAAGCAGAACCTGGGCCTGGGCTCGGTCGGCCTGGACTACGCCGGCGCCCGCACGCGCTGGTCGCTGGACGCCTTCGCCACGCGCGGCGAAACCAAGGAATTCCGGCCCCAGATCAACTTCGCCGGCACGGCCACCTCGGTGCCGGCCGTGCCCGACGCGCGGCTCAACTTCTACCCCGGCACGAAGCTGCAGGACAACGTGAAGACGGTCATGTCGCGCCTGGAGCACGACCTGAACGACCGCACCACCGTCTACGGCAGCCTGGGCTACATGGACATGGACTACGAGCAGACCTTCCCCAGCGGCCGGCCCGACGCGCTGGGCAACTTCCGGGTGTCGAACGCCTATTACGACCAGTACACGAAGTCCAAGGCCGCCGACGTCGGCCTGCGCACGCGCTTCAAGACCGGCAGCGTCGGCCACACGCTGGCGCTGGGCGCGAACTACCTGAACCAGGAAACGGGCTACTTCTACGCCACCTCGGCCACGACCAACGCCTCCAACCTGTACAACCCCTCGCCCCTGCCCGCCATGACCGTGGCGCGCGGCGCACCCGGCAAAAGCTCGGTCACCGACCAGTCGAGCCTGGCCCTGGCCGACACCATGGCCTTCCTCGACGACCGCCTGCTGGTGACCCTGGGCCTGCGCCACCAGACCATGGAGCAGGAAAACTTCACGCCCACCACCGGCGTCTCCACCAGCCGCTACGACAAGAGCGCCGTGACGCCGCTGGCGGGCGTGGTGTTCAAGCCCGCGAGGAACATCTCGGTCTATGCCAACTACACCGCAGGCCTCACCCGCGGCGCCACCGCCGGGGTCACCACCGCCAACGCCGGCGAGACCTTCGCCCCGCAAAAATCCAAGCAGCACGAAGTGGGCGTGAAAGTGGACTGGGGCCAGCTCACCACGCAGGCCGCCATCTACCAGATCAAGAAGCCCGGCGCGGTCACCGACCCGGTCACCAACGTGTACAGCTTCGGCGGCGAGCAGCGCAACCGCGGCCTGGAGCTGACGGCCTACGGCGAAGTCCAGCGCGGCCTGCGCCTGATGGCCAGCGCCGCCTTCAACGACGCCAAGCTCACGCGCACCGCAGGCGGCCTGAACCAGGGCAACCACGCCGCCGGCGTGCCGGACCGCACCTTCAACCTGGGCCTGGACTGGGACACCCCCTGGGTACAGGGCCTGAGCCTGAACGGCCGCGTCATCCACACCTCGCCGGTCTATGCCGACGCCGCCAATCGCCTGCGCGTGGGCAACTGGACGCGCCTGGACATCGGCGCCCGCTATGCCACCAAGGTCTCCGGCAAGCCCGTGGTGCTGCGCGCCAGCCTGGAAAACGCGTTCGACAAGAACTACTGGGTGGTCAGCAACTACGTGACCGTGGGTGCGCCACGCACGCTGATGCTGTCGGCGGCTGTGGATTTCTGACGCTAGGTTGCCTGGCAGGAAATTAGAGGCCCGAACAACGCCGCCGGCGTTGCCGTGTCAGCCTCATGGTGCAGAGGACGCTGAACCTCGATTCGCGCCGGTGGGGTGCAGAATCTGCTCCAGCTTTTCGCGAATCGCTTCCGGTTTGCTTCCACTGCGGTTGATGGTTTCGCAATTCCCCAGCGCCGTTTCTTTGGACAGACTCGGGGACCGGGCGTAGCGCAGGGACTCGCAGTCGCACCGCAACCGGGCTTTCAAGGCCTTTGTCCGCTGAATCCGAACTTCGGCCACCCAGCATGCGTCGGCGCAGCCGCAGGAGCGGTAGTTGAGCACTTCGCCGCGGTAGGGCCAGTCCAAGCGGTAGATACCTGCTCCTCCAGCGTGCGCCATCGCAGCGGTGGAGACAAAACAAAGCACCAAAGTGCTGCGCAGGACACGCCGTGCGGAGACGGGTTTGTCAAAAGGCATCTTTGGACATAGTGAGTTTTAACGCCTTGAGGTTTTCAATCCCAAATGTTTTTCGTAAATCTCGACGGTCTTTGTCATGCCCTCGACCGTTAAGGCAAAGGCATCGTCAGGACCTTCTGGGTTGCGTCCGCTGGAGAACACGATGATTGGATGTTTTGGACTGTTGGCGGGCGGCAGACCATAGCTCATCAAAACCCAGTCACCCGCAAGCCTAGCCGTGCGGCCGTTGGCATCGGGGAACGGGTGAATGCTCATCAAGCGCTGGACCGTTGCCGCTGACAGTTCGGCAGGACTCATTTGGCCTTGCGACACCTGAGCGGATGCCTGTTCAAACCATTCATCGAACTGAGCCATCTCCGCACCCACTTCTCGCTCGTCTACCACCGCAGCAGCAGCGCTTCCCTGGGGAAATCCGGTCGGTTGCCGGCGAAACTCCCCAAATCGCGCGCCAAATTTTTCAAATGCATCAGGGTCGTTGAAAGGCATGGTGCCTTGGCCCAGCATCGCATTCAGGCGCTTCAGATGGTCGGTATCCAACGGCTGGTGCTGGCCGATCCATTCTTTGATTTGATGATTGGCGGCCTTCCAATTGCGCCCTGCCAGTGGTGTTGATTGCGCGGTATTGGAGAGACCGGCCCTGCCCTGGTCCACTTCCAAGCGGGCGGCCTCTGCCTTCTGTGCCACTCTAGCGCCGCCGGTTTCGATCAGCTTCTGGATCGTTCCCCAGTGCTTTTGCACGTGCTTGAGTTTGGCGTCTTGCTCTTTGCGCACAGGCGGACTGATGGGTTGGTTTAAAACCAAGTCCATCAGGCGGATCTGCGTGCCTCGCGTGCCGACATGCACCTTTTTGAAGTTCAGGCCTGGTGGAAGCTGCTGCATGGCCGCGTTGTCCGCTAAGTTCAGCGACTTCAGCTTTGGGAGGGCACCAATACCAGAAGGAATGCTCGAGAGCGAGCAACCTTTCAATTCCAGATGTTCAATATTGGGGCTCTCGCCTAATTTCTCCGGTAAATGGCTGAGCCTCGGATTATTAGAGAGATCGATTTGCCGGATTTTTGGGCCCATCCCGCCTTCCGGCAAGACCACCAAATTACAACGGGTTGCCTCGATCACCTCGAATTTTTTCAAATCCGCCATCGATGCAGGGAGTTCGGTCAATTGGCCGTTATTTTTAATCTCCAGCATGACCAACTCCCCCGCCTGACCGATATTTTCCGGCAACTCATGCAGGTCACAATCGTTTGCCTGGATGCGGGCCAATGCGGGGGCGTAAGCCAGATCGGGCGGCAAATTTTTGAGTGAAGGGTTGCCATTCACAATGAGGTTTCCCAAATGTGGCAGCAAGAAAAGCCCATCCGGAAGACTGCTCAGATGTTTCCCTTCCAAGTCTAGAACGAAGGACTCCTCCTCGTGGGCTTTGAGAATTTTGGTTTTTACCGACTGGGGACCTGACCAATTCGTCAAAAAATCTTGGAGCATTTCCCTTTGCTCGCTCTTGCTCTGCGGCAATACTGGCCTGATTTCCGCCCTGCCCGATCGACCCCTTATCGAGGGAGACATCATCAGGGTAGACCCCGGCTCGGATGCGACCCGCTCGGCAATTTCCGTCATCCTTCGCCGATCCAGCGCAGGTCCACGGGGCTGAAACGCAAATGCCTTTCTTGGAGCAGACGAACTGGAACTCGATGAGTTGCCCTCGACGCGTGGAGGCAAATCAGATGGGCGATGGAGCGCAGCCCGATGCCTGAGAGGCGGGCGTTGGGTACTCGGCCTTTCCCCTGATGCAGTCGGGTTACCACGACGTGATGATGAATCAATGGGCGATGACTTCATTAGGGGACTCCATAGCAATTCGTTAAATCATCTTAAAAAATGCAAAGGAAACCCAATGATCGAGCACGAAGCAATGGCAAAAATAACGAATTACTCTCGCTTGACGAATTGGCAGCACATCTCCTTGTTGAAAGTCGAGCATCTTTTCCTGCAATTGACCATCGATGCACGAAATACCGATCGGCTCCATCAACGCCGAGCGCTATCATCATCAAAGCACCCCCAACGCGAACGCTTCTGATCCCGGTACGCATGCAGAGCGCCGGCCCGGGGGCATTCACCCGCGGGCCGGGTGGCCGCGCGATACTCCTGCCCTGATTCCAAGGAAAACACATGCAGGGAAACCCACAGGTCATCGATTATTTCAAGGACCTGCTGCGCGGCGAACTGGCCGCGCGCGATCAATACTTCATCCATTCGCGCCTCTACGAAGACCAGGGCTTCGTGAAGCTCTACACGCGGATCGACCATGAAATGCAGGAAGAGACCCAGCACGCCGACGCGCTGCTGCGGCGCATTCTCTTCCTGGGCGGCATGCCCGACATGCGCCCGAAGGAATTCACCCCCGGCACCACGGTGCCCGAGATGCTGCGCAAGGACCTGGCCACCGAATACGAAGTGCGCGCCGCGCTGCAGCAAGGCATGGCCCTGTGCGAAAGCGTGCGGGACTACGTGAGCCGCGACCTGCTGCTCGCCCAATTGCGCGACACCGAGGAAGACCACGCCTACTGGCTGGAAAAGCAGATCGGCCTGATCGACAAGGTCGGCCTGCAGAACTACCTGCAGACACAATCGGCCTCCGCGGACTGATCCTGCGCCCGGCCAAGGCGCGCACGCCAGGGCGGTGTGCGCGCTTTCTTTTTCCAAGCCGTTCAAGCCCCACGCCGGCGTTTTCAT
>NZ_BAAJYT010000188.1:0-6995 GCF_057541515.1 Acidovorax sp. KNOB132 | reverse complement strand
CCCGCCGCGCGGCCGCATCCGCGTGGCCGGCGCCACGCCGCGGCCACCGACACGCTGGACCCGGCCAAGCAGTCCAACCAGACCGACTACTCGCGCGGCACCATGCTCTACAACGGCCTGTTCGTGCTGGACGGCTCGCTCACGCCGCAGCCCGCGCTGGCCGAATCGTCCGCCACGCAGGACGCCAAGACCTGGGTGTTCACCCTGCGCAAGGGCGTCACCTTCCATGACGGCAAGGCCCTGTCGCCGGCCGACGTGGTGTTTTCCATCCTGCGCCACAAGGACCCGGCCACCGCCTCCAAGGCCAAGGTGCTGGCCGACCAGATCGAGACCGTCAAGGCCTCGGGCCCGAACGAGGTGACCATCGAGCTGAGCGCGCCCAACGCCGACCTGCCGGTCATCCTGGGCACCTTCCACTTCCACATCGTCAAGGAAGGCACCACCGACTTCAACGCCGGCATCGGCACCGGCCCCTACAAGCTCAAGGAGTTCAAGCCCGGCGTGCGGTCGCTGATGGTGCGCAACGACGCCTACTGGAAGCCCGGCAAGCCCTACCTGGACGAGATCGAGTTCGTGGGCATCGGCGACGAGAGCGCCCGCGTGAACGCGCTGCTGTCGGGCGGCATGGACCTGGTGGCCTCGGTCAACCCGCGCGCCGTGGCACGGGTCAAGGGCACGCCCGGCTACGCCATCTTCACCACGCAGTCGGGCCAGTACTCCGACCTGATCCTGCGCAAGGACATGGGCCCGGGCGCCAACCCCGACTTCATCCTGGCGATGAAGTACCTGTTCGACCGCGAGCAGATGAAAAAGAGCATCGCGCTCGACTACGCCGTCATCGCCAACGACCAGCCCATCGACCCGACCAACCGGTTCTACTTCAAGGACCTGCCGCAGCGCACGTTCGATCTGGACAAGGCCAAGTTCCACCTGCAGAAGTCGGGTGTGACGGGCAAGGTGCCCGTGGTCACCTCGCCGGCCGCCATGTACTCGACCGAGACCGCGCTGCTGCTGCAGCAATCGGGCCAGCGCATCGGCCTGGACCTGGACATCAAGCGCATGCCGGCCGACGGCTACTGGTCCAACCACTGGCTCAACAGCCCGGTGGGCTTTGGCAACGTGAACCCGCGCCCCAGCGCCGACACCATCCTGACGCAGTTCTTCAAGTCCGATGCGGCCTGGAACGAATCGCGCTGGAAGAGCCCGCAGTTCGACCAGCTGCTGCTGGCCTCGCGCGCCGAGACCGATCTGGCCAAACGCCGCCAGATGTACGCCGACATGCAGACCATGATCCACCAGGAGGCGGGCATCGGCATTCCGCTGTTCCTGGCCAGCATCGACGGACATTCCACCAAGCTCAAGGGCTTGTCCCCGATTCCGCTGGGCGGCCTGATGGGCTACTCTTTCGCCGAGCACGTCTGGCTCGAAGCCTGACGCCCCGCACGCACCGAGCACTGGAAGCCGCCGCGCCATGAACCGTGTGATTCTCAAGCTCCTGGTCCAGCGGATCCTGCTGGCGCTGCTGTCCCTGCTGGCGGTCTCGGTGATCGTTTTCTCGATCACCGCCGTGCTGCCGGGCGACGCCGCGCAGGAGCAGCTGGGCCAGGACGCCACGGTCGAGGCCCTCGCCGCGCTGCGCGCCCAGATGGGGCTGGACGTGCCGGCCCCGCTGCGCTACCTGCGCTGGCTGGGTGGCATCGTGCGCGGCGACCTGGGCCAGTCGGTCACCACGCAGATGCCGGTGGGCGAGCTGGTGGCCAGCCGCCTGCCCAATTCGCTGCTGCTGGCGGCCGTGACCGCGCTGTTCTCGGTGCCCATCGCGCTCACCCTGGGCATCGCCTCGGCCGTGTGGCGCGGCTCGTGGTTCGACCGCCTGGCCTCGTCGGCGGCGGTGGCCGTGGTGTCCGTGCCCGAGTTCCTGGTGGCCACGCTGGCGGTGCTGGTCTTCGCCGTCAAGCTCAAATGGCTGCCCGCGCTGTCTTACGTGAGCGACATCGAATCGGTGGGGCAGATGCTGCGGGCCTTCGCCATGCCCGTGCTCAGCCTGTGCTGCGTGATCGTCGCGCAGATGATGCGCATGAGCCGCGCCGCCGTCATCGACCAGCTGGAGGCGCCCTACATCGAGATGGTGCGCCTGAAGGGCGCCTCGCCCCTGCGCATGGTCATGGCCCACGCGCTGCCCAATGCCATCGGGCCGATCGCCAACGCGGTGGCGCTGTCGCTGTCGTACCTGCTGGGCGGCGTCATCATCATCGAGACCATCTTCAACTACCCCGGCATCGCCAAGCTCATGGTCGATGGCGTGACCCAGCGCGACATGCCGCTGGTGCAGACCTGCGCCATGATCTTCTGCGCGGGCTACCTGATCCTGGTGACGGCGGCCGACGTGTGCGGCATCCTCGCCAACCCGCGCCTGCGCCACCGCTGACCACACCGAAGGGCCGCCCCATGGATTCCCTGACCCACCCTTCCAGCCCGCCCGCCACACCGCGCCACGCGGTGCGCCGCTGGCTCTCGGGCTTTGGCATCTCCGGCCTGATCGGCCTGGCGGTGCTGCTGTGCTGGATGCTGGCCGCCCTGGCCGGTCCCATGCTGCTGCCGGGCCCGCTGCAGGCGGGCGGCGGCTCCGACGTGTTCGCGCCCATCAGCGCCCAACACTGGCTGGGCACCGACTACCTGGGCCGCGACATGCTGGCGCGCGTGATCGACGGCGCGCGCTACACCGTGGGCGTGGCCCTGCTGGCCACCCTGCTGGCCAGCGGCACGGGCACGGCCCTGGCGCTGTTCGCCGCCGCCATGGGCGGCAAGGTGGACACCATTCTGAGCCGCGTGCTGGACACCCTCACCGCCATTCCCAGCAAGATGTTCGCGCTGATCCTGGTGGCCGGCTTCGGCTCGTCCGTCGCCATGCTGGTGGCCACGGCGGCGGTCATCTACATCCCGGGGGCCTACCGCATCGCGCGGTCGCTGGCCGTCAACATCAATGCGCTCGACTACGTCACCGTGGCGCGCACCCGGGGCGAGGGCACGCTCTACATCATGCTGCGCGAGATCCTGCCCAACATCGTGGGCCCCATGCTGGCCGACCTGGGGCTGCGCTTCGTCTACGTGGTGCTGCTGCTGGCCGGCCTGAGCTTCCTGGGCCTGGGCATCCAGCCGCCCGCGGCCGACTGGGGGTCGCTGGTGCGCGAGAACATCGGCGCGCTGCCCGACGCCGGCGCCTCGGTCATCGCACCGGCGCTGGCCATCGCCAGCCTGACCATCGCGGTCAATCTCGTCATCGACAACCTGCCGGGCCGTGCGGCCCGCGAACGCGGAGGGCGTTGAACATGGGGGCATCCGTTGTCGTCCAAGACCTTAGCATCACCGCGGGCGACCAGACGCTGGTCGATGCGCTGAGCTTCACCATCGCGCCCGGCGAGGTGCTGGCGCTCATCGGCGAATCCGGCTCGGGCAAGACCACCACAGCGCTCGCGCTGATGGGCTACGCACGGCACGGCTGCACCATCTCCGGCGGCAGCGTGCGCATCGGCGACGTCGACGTGCTGCACCTGGCGCCCGCCGCCCAGCGCGCGCTGCGCGGGCGCACCGTGGCCTACATCGCGCAGAGCGCCGCCGCGTCGTTCAACCCGTCGCGCACCATCATGGACCAGGTGGTCGAGCCCACCCGCATCCACGGCACCCTGAAGCGCGCCGAGGCCGAGGCCAAGGCGGTGCAGCTGTTCCGCGAACTCGCGCTGCCCGATCCGGACACCATCGGCGACCGCTACCCGCACCAGGTCTCGGGCGGGCAACTGCAGCGGCTGATGGCCGCCATGGCGCTCATCACCGACCCCGACCTCGTCATCCTCGACGAGCCCACCACCGCGCTGGACGTGACCACGCAGATCGAGGTGCTGCTCGCCTTTCGCCGCGTGGTGCGCGAACGCCGCGCCACCGCCGTCTACGTGAGCCACGACCTCGCCGTGGTGGCGCAAATGGCCGACCACATCCTCGTGCTGCGCAACGGCCAGATGCAGGAGGTGGACACCACCGCGCACATCCTCGCCGCCCCGGCCCACCAGTACACCCGGTGCCTGCTGGCCGCCGCGCGCCCCACGCCGCGCGTGGCCGAGCACTGCCGGGGCGAGGGCGAGCTGCTGCTGGATGTGCGCGACCTGTCCGCCGGCTACGGCCCGGTGGATGCCACCGGCCGCCCCGCCTCGCTCATCCTGGAAGACATCAACATCAAGCTCTACCGCGGCCAGGCCATCGGCGTCATCGGCGAATCGGGCTCGGGCAAGACCACGCTGGCGCGCGCCATCGCCGGGCTCATCCAGCCCTGGCACGGCACCATGCTGTTCGGCAACTCGGAGCTCAAGACCACGCTGGGCGCCCGCACCAAGGAAGAGCTGCGCCGCATCCAGATCGTGTTCCAGATGGCCGACACCGCCCTCAACCCCTCGCACACCATCGAGCGCATCCTGGCCCGGCCGCTGCAGTTCTACAAAGGCTTGAAGGGCGAGGCGCTGCAGCGGCGCATCCGCGAGCTGCTCGACCTGGTCAAGCTGCCGCACAGCGTGGCGGATCGCCTGCCCGGCGGCCTGTCGGGCGGGCAGAAGCAGCGGGTCAACCTAGCCCGCGCGCTCGCGGCCGACCCCGACCTGATCCTGTGCGATGAAGTGACCTCCGCCCTCGACACCGTGGTGGGCGCCGCCGTGCTCGACCTGATGGCTGAGCTGCGGCGCGAGCTGGGCGTGTCGTACCTCTTCATCAGCCACGACCTGCACACCGTGCGCTCCGTGTGCGACGAGATCGTCGTCATGCAGCACGGCCGCAAACTCGCGCAGGTGGCGCGCGCCGACTACGACCGCGGGCCGCACCACCCGTATTACGAACTGCTGGCGCGCTCGGTGCCCGAGCTGCGCCAGGGCTGGCTGGAGGAGAGGGCCGGCGCACCGGCCGTGCTGGCCGCCGCGGCCTGACAAACAGGCGATCCCTACCGGAGACACCCCATGCACCCCATCTTCCGCATCGCCGTGATCCCCGGCGACGGCATCGGCAAGGAAGTCATGCCCGAAGGCCTGCGGGCCATCCAGACCGCCGCCGAGCGCTTCGGCTTCGAGCTGGAATGCCGCACCATCGACTGGGCCAGCTGCGACTACTACGCCGCCCACGGAAAAATGATGCCCGACGACTGGAAAACCCAGCTCGCCGGCGTGGACGCCATCTTCTTCGGCGCCGTCGGCTGGCCCGCCACCGTGCCCGACCACGTGTCCCTGTGGGGCTCGCTGCTCAAGTTCCGCCGCGAGTTCGACCAGTACATCAACCTGCGCCCCGTGCGGCTCTTTGAAGGCGTGCCGTGCCCCCTGGCCGGCAGGAAGCCCGGCGACATCGACTACTTCGTCGTTCGCGAGAACACCGAGGGCGAATACACGTCGCTGGGCGGCATCATGTACGAGGGTACCGACCGCGAGATCGTCATCCAGGAATCGGTTTACTCGCGCCACGGCGCCAACCGCCTCTTGAAGTTCGCCTTCGACCTGGCCCAAAGCCGCGCCAAAAAGCACGTGACCCTCGCCACCAAGAGCAACGGCATCGCCATCAGCATGCCCTGGTGGGACGCCCGCGCCGACGACGTTGCCAAGGCCTACCCCGAGGTCACGCTGGACAAGCAGCACATCGACATCCTCACCGCCCGCTTCGTGCTGCAGCCCGGGCGCTTCGACGTGGTGGCCGCCACCAACCTGTTCGGCGACATCCTCTCCGACCTGGGGCCCGCCACCACCGGCACCATTGGCCTGGCGCCTTCGGCCAACCTGAACCCCGAGCGCACCTTCCCCAGCCTGTTCGAGCCCGTGCACGGCTCGGCGCCGGACATCTACGGCCAGAACATCGCCAACCCCATCGCCATGATCTGGTCGGGCGCGCTGATGCTGGACTTTCTGACGCAAGGCCAGGGCGCAGGACGGCAGGCGCACGATGCCATCGTGGCGGCGATCGAGGAGGTCATCAAGACCGGGCCGAAGACGCCGGACTTAGGGGGCACGGCCAACACCACGCAGGTGGGTGAGGCCATCGCCGCGTGCATCGCCAGGCGCTAGCCCATCGGCCCCGTCATTCCTTTTGCTATTGAATTTGTAGCACGATGCCCTAGTGTCATTTGCACTGGAGCCCGATTTCATTCAAATCCCATTCTGTCCTTGCCATGCCCCTGACCCTGCCCCTGACCCTCCACCGCCCCGACCTGATCCGCAGCGCCAACTTCATTGCAGGGCACTGGCACCCCGGCCCCGGCGCGCGGCTGCCCGTGACCGACCCCGCCACCGGCACCGTGATCACCGAGGTGCCCGACTCCGGCGCCCCCGAGGCCCGGGCCGCGCTGGAAGCCGCCCATGCCGCTTTTCCTTCCTGGCGCCAGGTGCCCGCCAAGCAGCGCGCGGCCATCATCAAGCGCTGGAACGATCTGGTGCTGGCCCACCAGGACGACCTGGGCGCCCTGATCTCCCTGGAGCAGGGCAAGCCCCTGGCCGAGGGCAAGGGCGAGGTGGCCTACGCCGCCAGCTACATCGAATGGTTCGGCGAACAGGCCACGCGCATGAACGGCGAGGTCATCCCCGCCCCCGTGCCCGGCCGGCGCATGTTCGCCCTGAAGGAGCCCGTGGGCGTGGTGGCCGCCATCACCCCGTGGAACTTTCCCGCCGCGATGATCGCCCGCAAGATCGCCCCGGCCCTGGCCGCCGGCTGCACCGTGGTCTGCAAGCCCGCCGAGGACACGCCCCTCACGTCCCTGGCCCTGGTGCTGCTCGCCCACGAGGCCGGGGTGCCGCCGGGCGTGCTGAACATCGTCACCGCCTCGCGCGAGAAGACGCCCGAGGTGGTGGACGTGTGGCTCGACGATGCGACGCGTGCGCAAGATCAACCTTCACCGGTCTCCACGCCCGTGGGCAAGCACCTGGCGCGCGCAGCGCCGGACACGCTCAAGAGCCTCTACGCTGGAGCTGGGGCGCAAGCGG
>NZ_BAAJYT010000187.1:0-7255 GCF_057541515.1 Acidovorax sp. KNOB132 | reverse complement strand
CCGGCCTTGCCGCCCGCGCGCGGGGCAGGGGCTGCCGTGCGCGCCGGGCGCGGAATGCCGGCCCAGCCGTCCACCGTGTCGCGCACCGCATCGAACGCCCAGTAAAGACCGGTGGCCGTGAGCATGAGGTACACCACCAGCGCCCACGTGCCGACCACCGAATGCAGCGCCCACAGGAACGAGCGGCCCTTGAGCGCCGGATCGAACGTAAGCCAGGTGCGCCAGCGCAGCGGGTGGCGCGGCCAGCGCAGGTACAGGCCTGAGAGCGACAGCGCAAGCAGGCACAGCGCGAGCACGCCCGTGGCCACGCGGCCGGAGTCGCGCGGTAGCAGCAGCCAGCGGTGCAGCGCCTCGATCCATTCGAAGGCGTCCTGCCCCTTCAGCGCCGGCTGCAGCGTGCCGGTGTAGGGGTGCACGTAGACGGTGTCGCCCCGGCGCTCGCCGGGACGCGCCTGGAAGATCACCCGCGCCGCCGCGCCGGGTTGCGATTGCACCGTGAGGGTGCTGATGCGCGGGTGGCCGGGCACGCGCGCCACGGCATCCATGATCTGCTGCGGGGTGAGCATGGGCCCGGCGTGCGGCGTGACCTGGCGCACGCCGGGGTTGAGGGCGTCCAGGATTTCCTCATGGAAGGACAGCAGCGCCCCGGACAGGCCGATGACCACAAGCACGGTCCCCGCCGTGATGCCCAGGAACCAGTGCACCTGGAACCACGCCTGCCGCAGCGAGGGCAGCGAAAGCCGGCGCCATGGAGCACGCCGGGCCTCCGATGCCCCGCCCTGCGGCTGGCAAGCCCCGTCAGGGGCCAACGCACCAGCGCTCCGGGCCAGCGGCTGGGATGTGGCGCCGTCGCGGTTCACAGGCCCGCCCCTTCGCCAGGTCCGGCGTGCGCCAGAACCAAGCCGGAGACGGAAAGAGAGACAGCCCGCAGGCCGGAGCGGCGCGGGTCAAACGGGACAAGGCGGGACATAGCGGACGGAACCCAGGAAAGAAGCGAACGAGAAAAAGCCATTCCATCTGCAGCAGCGTCAACGCCCCACGCGGCGGTCTCCAGCCGAACGCCGGAACGAATCCGTCGGATGAGAATGATTGCTAATTTTATCGCCCCAGTCCACCCAGGGGCCGTGGCGTGCCCGGCCAGCGGGTTTCCGTCCCCGGGCTCAGTGGCCGGCGAAGTCCACCAGCGTGTACAGCGGCAGGCCCGCGTCCCGCAGGCGCTGCGAGCCACCCAGCTCGGGCAGGTCCACGATAGCCGCGCCCTCGGTCACCGTCGCGCCCAGCCGCTCCAGCAGATTCTTGCCCGCCATCATCGTGCCGCCCGTGGCGATCAGATCGTCGATGAGCAGCACGCGGTCGCCGGGCTTCACGGCATCGGCATGCAGCTCCACGGTGGCGCTGCCGTATTCCAGTTCGTAGGTTTCCTCGACCGTGGTGAAGGGCAGCTTGCCTTTCTTGCGGATCGGCACGAAGCCCACGTTCAGCTCGTAGGCCACGACCGCGCCCAGAATGAAGCCGCGCGCATCCAGCCCGGCCACCACATCGGGCCGCAGGGCCCGGTCCATGTAGCGGTGTACGAAGGCATCGATGAGCACGCGGAACACCTTCGGGTCCTGCAGCAGCGGAGTGATGTCCCGGAACTGCACGCCCGGCGCGGGCCAGTCGGGCACCGTGCGGATGTGCTGGCGAAGGTATTCGTTGACGCTGAGGGCTTGCATGGCGCGGTGGAGAAGGCTGGAAGGAAAAGGCCGCCCGCGCACGGCCGCACAGGTGCCGCCACGCCAGGGGGAGGGAAAGAAGGGAAGGAATGCAGTGTATCGGCGGGGCAGCCGCCTGCGGCTGCCAGGCGTTCACACCCGCAGCAAGGCGTCTTCCGCCAGCGCCAGCGCCGTGGGGTGGCCCGAGAGCACCAGCGTGTCGCCTTCGGCCAGCACCGTGGCATCGTCCGGCTGGGACATGCGGCCGTCCTTGTGGCGCAGGTTCACCACCCGCACACCCATCGCCTGCAGGGCCAGCGGCCCCAGCGCCTGGCCCAGCGGCCGCACCCCGGGGGGCAGCGTGATGGACGCCAGCCGCTCCTGGTCGCGCTCGGACACGGTGTCGTCGTCCGCCCCGTGGAAGTAGCCGCGCAGCAGGTTGTAGCGGGCGTCGCGCTGGTCCTGCACCAGGCGCAGCACCCGCCGCATGGGCACGCCGACCAGCGCCAGCGCATGGCTGGCCAGCATCAGCGAGCCTTCGATGGCCTCGGGCACCACCTCGGTCGCGCCGGCGGCCTGCAGTTTGTCGAGGTATTGGTCGTCCTGCGTTCGCACCACCACCGGCACCTGCGGCGCGTGCTCGCGCGTATTGGCCAGCACCTTGAGCGTGGCGGGAATGTCCAGGTACGTCACCGCCACGGCACTGGCGCGCACCAGCCCGGCCGCCATCAGGGCCTGCAGCCGCGTGGCATCGCCGTACACCACGGAATCCCCGGCCGCCGCGGCCTGGCGCACCCGGTCGGGGTCCAGGTCCAGCGCCATGTAGGGAATGCCTTCGCGCTCCAGCATCCGCGCCAGGTTCTGGCCGCAGCGCCCGTAGCCGCAGATCAGCACGTGCTTGCTGGTGTTGATCGACTTGCGTGCGATGGTGGTCATCTGCAGCGACTGCTGCAGCCAGTCGCTGGCGACCAGCTTCATCACGATGCGGTTGCTGTACAGGATGAGGAACGGCGTCGCCAGCATCGACAGCACCATCGCGGCCAGGATGGGGTTCATCAGCGCGGGCTGCACCAGCCCGTGCTCCTGCGTGAGCGACAGCAGCACGAAACCGAACTCCCCCGCCTGCGCCAGATACAGCCCGGTGCGAAGCGACACGCCCGTGGTGGCGCCCATGCCGCGCGCCAGCACCAGGATCACGCCGGCCTTGACCAGCAAGGGCACCACCAGGAGCAGCAGCACCAGCGCCCAGCGCTCCAGCAGGATGTGCCAGTCCAGCATCATCCCCACGGTGATGAAGAACAGGCCCAGCAACACGTCGTGGAAGGGCCGGATGTCCGTGCCCACTTGATGGCGGTATTCGGTTTCGGACACCAGCACGCCGGCGATGAAGGCCCCGAGCGCCAGCGACAGCCCCGCCGTTTCGGTCAGCCAGGCCAGCCCCAGCGTGATGAGCAGCAGGTTCAGCATGAACAGCTCGTCGCTCTTGCGGCGCGCCACCAGCGTGAGCCACCAGCGCATCACCCGCTGGCCACCCGCCAGCAGCACGCCCACCAGCACCGTGGCCTTGAGCAGCGCCAGGCCCAGCGCGACGAACAGCTGGTCCGGCCGGGAGCCGAGCGCCGGGATCAGCACCAGCAGCGGCACCACGGCCAGATCCTGGAACAGCAGGATGCCCAGCACGCGGCGGCCGTGCTCGCTCTCCAGCTCCGCCCGCTCGGCCATCAGCTTGACCACGATGGCGGTGCTGCTCATCACCAGCGTGCCGGCCAGGGCCAGCGCCGTCTGCCAGCCCATGTCCCAGATGCCGCCCACGTAGCGCGACAGCAGCAGCACACCCGCCATGGTGGCCGCCATGGTCAGTGCCACCTGCATCAGCCCCAGGCCGAACACGAACTGGCGCATGGCGCGCAGCTTGGACAGGCTGAATTCCAGGCCGATGGCGAACATGAGGAACACCACGCCGAACTCGCCCAGGTGGCGCACGCCTTCCGAGTTCTGGGCCAGCGCCAGCGCATGGGGCCCGATCAGGATGCCCGCCGCCAGGTAGCCCAGCATCGGCGGCAGCTTGAGGCTGCGGCACGCCACCACCCCCAGCACGGCAGCCAGCAGGTAGAGCAACGTCAAGGCAAGTGAGGACATGCACGGATGCTAGCCCAGGCGCGGCGCAGGCCCATGGTCCGGCCGATAGAATCCGCGCATGCTTTCCGCCCCCGCCGCGCCTGCGCCCTTCCATGCCGACCAGGCGCTGCGCCTGGCCCGCGAAACCTTCGATATCGAGGCCGCCGCCCTGGCCGGCCTGTCGGCCCGCGTGGACGCGAGCTTCGCCAGTGCCGTCGAGCGCGTGCTCGCCACCACGGGGCGCGTCGTGGTGATGGGCATGGGCAAGAGCGGCCACATCGGCCGCAAGATCGCCGCCACCCTGGCCTCCACCGGCACGCCCGCCTTTTTCGTGCACCCTGCGGAAGCCAGCCATGGCGACCTGGGCATGGTCACGCCGGGCGATCTGGTCCTGGGCATTTCCAACAGCGGCGAAAGCGCCGAGCTCACCGTGCTGCTGCCCGTGCTCAAGCGCCTGGGCGTGCCGCTCGTGGCCATGACCGGGGGGCTTCAGTCCACCCTGGCGCGCCATGCCGATCTGGTGCTGGACTGCAGCGTGGACCGCGAGGCCTGTCCGCTCAACCTGGCCCCTACCGCCAGCACCACCGCGCAGCTGGCCATGGGCGACGCCCTGGCCGTCGCCTTGCTGGACGCCCGCGGGTTCCGGTCCGAAGACTTCGCGCGCTCCCACCCCGGCGGGGCCCTGGGCCGCAAGCTGCTCACCCACGTGAGCGACGTCATGCGCTCGGGCGAAGAAATCCCGCGCGTGGCGCCCGGCGCATCGTTCAGCGAACTCATGCGCGAGATGAGCGCCAAGCGCCTGGGCGCCTCGGCCGTGGTGGACGATGCGGGCCGCGTGCTCGGCATCTTCACCGACGGCGACCTGCGCCGGCGCATCGAAGCCGGCGCGGAACTGCGCGGCGCGACCGCGGGCGAGGTCATGCACCCCGGCCCGCGCACCATCGCCCCCGACGCGCTGGCCGTGGACGCCGCCGAAATGATGGAGCGCCACGCCATCACCAGCGTGCTGGTGGCCCATCCCGACGGCCTTCTCATCGGCGTGGTGCACATCGGCGACCTGATGCGCGCGAAGGTCATCTGATGGACCAGCCCCTCGCCCACGCCACGGCCGGGGCGGCAACGCCCGCCAGCCAGCCGCTGCCGCCCCTGCGGCCCGCCCTGCAGTTCGATGCGCAACTGCTGATGCGCGCGCAGGGCGTGCGCGTGGCGTTTTTCGACGTGGACGGCGTGCTCACCGACGGCGGCCTGTACTTCAGCGAAGCCGGCGAGACGCTCAAGCGCTTTCACACGCTCGACGGCCACGGCATCAAGCTGCTGCAAAAGGCCGGAATCACCCCCGCCGTGGTGACGGGCCGCGATGCCCCCGCGCTGCGCCTGCGCCTGAAGAACCTGGGCGTGGTGCATGCCCGCTTCGGCACCGAAGACAAGCGTCCGGCCGCCGAATCCATCCTGGCCGAACTGGGACTCGACTGGGCGCAGGCCGCCGTGATCGGCGATGACTGGCCCGACCTGCCCCTGATGCGCCGCTGCGCCCTGGCCTGCGCGCCCTGCCATGCCCACATCGAGGCCCGTGCGGTGGCCCACCACGTCACCGCCGCAGCGGGCGGGGCCGGCGCGGCGCGCGAGTTCTGCGACCTGCTGCTGGTGGCCAGTGGCCGCTATGCGCAACTGCTGGAGGCCTACACCGCATGATCGCCACGCTGCGCCGGGGCTGGGACCGGCTGTCCATCTACCTTCCCGTGGCCCTCATGGGGCTCATGGCGCTGGGCACGTGGTGGCTGGTGCGCAACGCGCCCACACCGGCCAAGCCCGTGCAGGAGCGCCCGCTGACGCACGAGCCGGACTATTTCATGAAGACCTTCTCGGTCAAGAGCTTCGATGCCACCGGCCGGCTGCAAAGCGATGTCCGCGGCGATTTCGCGCGCCACTACCTGGACACCGACACGCTGGAGATCGACAAGGCCCACATGCGCTCGGTCGCGCCCGATGGCCGTCTGACCATCGCCACGGCCGACCGCGCGCTCACCAACGCGGACGGTTCCGAGGTGCAACTGTTCGGCAACGCCATCGTCACCCGCGAGCCCCTGGTGCGTCCCGGGCGCGAGCCGCTGCCGCGCCTTCAGTTCCGGGGCGAGTTCCTGCACGCGTGGCTGAACGACGAACGGGTGCAGTCGAACCAGCCAGTCACGCTGACGCGGGGCAAGGACCAGTTCACCGCGGACACCATGGACTACAACAACCTCAGCCAGATCATGCAGTTGCAGGGCCGCGTGAAGGGCATGCTGATGCCGCCACCCGGCAAGTGACCGGCACCGGACGGCGCACGATGCCTAACCACCCCTCAGGAGCCCCCATGCCTTCCAGCCCCCTGGTGTTCATCACCGGCGCATCCAGCGGCATCGGCCAGGCGCTCGCACTGCGCTTTCACCAGGCCGGGTACCGGCTTGCGCTGGTGGCCCGCCGCACGGCAGAGATGCAATCGTGGGCCAGCGCAAGCAACATCACGGCAGATAGCTATCAAATTTATAGCGCCGATGTGGCGCAGCCCGACAGCATCGTGGCGGCGGGCCAGGACTGCATGGCCCGGCAAGGGGTGCCCGATGTCGTCATCGCCAACGCGGGCATCAGTGTGGGCATGGACACTGCCGTGCGCGAGGACATCGACGTGATGGCCCGCACCTTCGCCACCAACAACATCGGCATGGCGGCCACGTTCCAGCCGTTCGTGGATGCGATGGCCCAGCGCGGCAGCGGGGCGCTCGTGGGGATCGGCAGCGTCGCCGGCATCCGGGGCCTGCCCGGCCACGGCGCCTACTGCGGCAGCAAGGCGGCGGTCATCAGCTACTGCGAAAGCCTGCGGGGCGAATTGCGTTCGTCGGGGGTGCGGGTGGTCACGCTGTGCCCGGGGTACATCGACACCCCGCTCACCCGGCAGAACCGCTACGCCATGCCCTTCTTGATGCAGCCCGGGGACTTTGCCGACCGCGCGTTCGCCGCGATCCGCGCGGGCGCGAGCTACCGCGTCATTCCCTGGCAGATGGGCGTGGTGGCCAAGTTGCTGCGTGTGCTGCCGAACGGGCTTTTCGACCGCCTGCTGTCGGGCCGCCCGAGAAAGCACCGGCAAAAAAGCGGGGCTCCGCACTGACCGGGCACGAGGCCCGCCTCAGGGTTACAGCCGGCGGCGCCCACAAAAAAGGCCCCTGACAAGGGGCCTTTTTTGGTTGCGCGAGAAGCCTTCACGGATGGGAACGGCCCTCGCTGCGGGAAAGGATCAGTAGCCGCCGTTGCCACCACCACCGTAGCCACCACCACCACCGCTGCGGCCACCGCCGCCGCCATTGCGCGAACCGGAACCATAGGGGCTGCGGAAACCGCCATCGCCGCGACCACCGCCGCCGCCATAACCACCGCCGCCGCCTTCGCCACGGCCACCACCACCGTAG
>NZ_BAAJYT010000186.1:0-7330 GCF_057541515.1 Acidovorax sp. KNOB132 | reverse complement strand
TGAAGACGGGGCACGCCGGCTGGGCGCTCGGGGCCTGCCTGCTGGCCTCGTCGTGCTACGCGGTGGCCGCGAGCCTTCGCGCGCCGCTACCTCACGGGCATTCCGCCGCTGGCCACGGCCACGGGCAGCCAGCTGGGCGCGACTCTGGGCCTGGCGCTGCCGGCGATCTGGTTCTGGCCCGCGCAGGCGCCCGGCCTGCGCGCCTGGGCCGCGGTGGTGGCGCTGGCCGTGCTGTGCACCGGCATCGCCTACATCCTGTACTTTCGCCTGATCGCCCATGCCGGGCCCAGCCGGGCGCTGGCGGTGACCTTCCTGGCGCCGGTGTTCGCGGTGTTCTACGGCGCGGTGTTCCTGCACGAGGCCGTCACGCCGTGGATGGTGGGCTGCGGGCTGGTGATCGTGTGCGGCACGATGCTGTCCACCGGGCTGATCGGGCCGCGGCGCCGCACCGGCGCGGGCTGACGAACCGCAAAGGCCGGCGGGGGGCGCCCGCGCACCCGCGCATGCCCCATCGGCCCCGTGACGTCCGCCTTCCGGAAAACCCCGAGAGAGGCGCCCGGCCGCCCACTTTCCTGCGGGCGCTGCTCTGCCATGGTCATGAACCCGTTCTAAACTCGGCCCATGCCCCTCGCGCCCCACTTCCGCATGGATTGTCCTGTCCGGGTCCGTGCCATGGGCCGCCAAGGTGTTCTCCCTTCGGCGCCGCACGATGGGCTATGAAATCTTCTTCCTCGGCGGGCTGCACCTTCTGCTGATCGCGGTGCTGGCGCTGTTGCCCGGCGCGGAACTGCTGCAGCCATCGCGGCGCACGCGGGTGCAGGCCGGGCTGATCGGGGGCCTGGCCTCCGTGCTGATCATGGTGTTCACCCGGGCGTTCGACCCCCTGTATGCCGAATTGCCCCATCCCACGGTGACGGCAGTGTGCACGGTGATGTTCGGCCCGCTGGCCGGGGCGCTGGCGGCCGGGGTCACGGCCGTCGGCTTCTGGTGGCTGTCGGCCGGGCCGCTGCCTGCCGGGCTGGGCGCGATCGGCGCCGTGTTCGCCATCGGCCTGCTGTGGCGCGGGGTGCGGCAGGCGACGGGCCTGAACCTGTGGGTGGTGATCGTCGCCGTGGCCGCCTGCCTGCCGCCGTGCATGCTGTTCTGGCGCGAAGGGCCGGCGGGCTTCCTGCTGGAGGGCGACCTGATGCCCTGGCTGCAGCAGTTGCCCTGGCGCTATGGCATGGGCTTCTTGATCCTGGGTGGGGGCACGCAGCTGCTGTGCGGCCGGGCCCGGGCACTGCAGACGCTGCGCCAGCAGGAGCAGGAACTGCTCATGGCCCTGGATGCCACCGGCGGCGGCCGCTGGGAGTGGGATGTGCCCCAACGCCGGTTTTCCTACCGCGGCAGCTTCTACCAGGCCTTCGGGCTGGAAGACCGGGACACCCGCCGTGGCGCTGGCGCAGCCGCGCGCGACGCGAGCGACTGGCAGCGCTGGAACGAACGCCGCCACCCGGACGACGCCGCCCGCCTGGCCACCTACCTGCAGCGCGCGATGGAGGGGCACGAAGACAGCTTCAATGCCGAATTCCGCATGCAGGACATCCATGGCCGCTGGCGCTGGGTGATCGCCCGGGGGCAGGTGGCCGAGCGTGACGCGCACGGCCGGCCGCTGCGCCTGGTGGGCATGGACCTCGATGTGACCTCGCTGCACGAGATGCAGGAGGCGCTGCGGCTGTCGGAGGTCAAGTACACCACCATCTACCAGATGCTGCCCGACCCCGCCGGCGTGACGCGCCTGTCCGACGGCTGCTACCTGGATGTGAACGAGGCCTTCACCGAGCTGCTGGGCTACACCCGCGAACAGGCGGTGGGCCGCACCTCGACCGAACTGGACATCTGGGCCCATCCCGAGCAGCGCGCGCAGATGGTGGCGCTGCACCGCCGCGACGGCTACGTGGACCGCATGCCGATGGTGGCGCAGCGCGGCAAGCGGCCCATTCCCGGGCTGATGTCGGCGCGGCCCGTGACGGTGTCGGGCCAGGAATGCATCGTCTTCGTGTTCCACGACATGACGGCCGAGGAACACAGCCGCGCCCGGCTGATGGACGCCAACCGCCTGCTGCAGCAGGCCGGCCGCATGGCCCGCATGGGCGCGTGGGAGCACATCGTCGGGGAGGGGCTGGTGTACTGGTCCGATGTCTCGTACGACATCCACGGCCTGCCGCCCGACGCGCCGCTGCCGCGCACCGACTACCTGGAGCGGTTCGTGGTGCCGCCCTTTCGCGAAGCCCTGCGCGAGCGCTTTCGGCAATGCATCGTGGACCGGGCCGAATGGAGCATGCAGGTGCAGATCCAGCGGGCCGACGACGGCCGGCACATCTGGGTGACCGCCACCGCCGAGCCCGTGCTGGAAAACGGACACGTCACCCGCGTGCGCGGCGTGATCCAGGACATCGACGAATCACGGCGTGCCAGCGAGCGGCTGAGCCAGTCCGAGGACCGCTTCGCCCGCGTGTTCCGCCTCATGCCCTACCCCATGGGCCTGTCGCGCCGCGAGGATGGCGCCTACATCGACGTCAACCCCGCCTGGGAGGCCCTGCTGGGCATTCCCCGGGACGAGGCCATCGGCCGCACCGCCGTCGAGCTGGGCATCATCACCCCGCAGGTGCGTGCGGCGCTGGTGGAATCCGTGCAGGACCGCATCGCCGTCAACGGCGTGGAAATCACCATGCGCACGCGCCACGACGGCTTGCGCACGGTGCTGCAGTCCATGCACGCCACCGAGATCGACGGCGTGCAGGCCTGGCTGTTTTCGGGGCACGACATCACCGAGCGCAAGCGCATGGAAGACCAGGTGCGCGAGCGCGAGGCGCTGCTGTCGCTGACCATCTCGGCCGCCTCCATCGGACTGTGGGACTGGAACCTGCAGACCGGATCGCTCACCGGCGACCGCCGCTGGCGCGACCTGCAGGGCCTGCCGCCCGCCGCCGGCGACGCTTTGCCCGTGCACTGGACCGCCGGCATGGCGCCCGCCGACATCGAGGCAGTGACCACTGAGCTGGCGCGCCACACCGCCCACCCCGCCACGCCGTTCGACGCCACCTGGCAGATCGCGCTGCCCCAGGGGCCCGGCCGCTGGGTGCGCAACCTGGGCAAGATCGTGGACTACGACGAGGCCGGCCGGCCGCAGCGCATGCTGGGCGTGGGCATCGACGTGAGCAGCCAGCGCGTGCAGGAAGAGCTGCTGCAAAAGCTCGCCCATTTCGATGCGCTCACCGGCCTGCCCAACCGGGTGCTGCTGGCCACGCGGCTGCAGCAGGTCATGGCGCGGGCGCGCGAGCGGGGCCAATTGCTGGGCGTGGCTTACCTTGACCTGGACGGCTTCAAGCCCGTGAACGACCGGCTCGGCCATGACGCGGGCGACCGCCTGCTGGTGATCGTGGCCGGCCGCCTCACCCGGGCGCTGCGCCCGGTGGACTGTGTGGCACGGTTGGGCGGCGACGAATTCGTCATCCTGCTGCCCGACCTGGCAACACGCGCTGACGGCGAGCGCCTGCTGCGCCGGGTGATGGAAAGCGTCGCGGCGCCCTACACGCTGGGCGCCGAGCGCGCGGCAGTCACCGTGACGGCCAGCGTCGGCTACACCCTCTACCCCGACGATGATGCCGACGCCGACGCGCTGCTGCGCCACGCCGACCAGGCCATGTACGCGGCCAAGCAGTCAGGCCGCAACCGCTTCCATGCCTTCGACGCCGCCCAGGAGCGTGCCCTGCAAAGCCACCGCGAACAAGGCGAGAAGGTGCGCGATGCCATCGCCGCGGGCGAGTTCGCGCTCTTCCTGCAGCCCAAGGTGGACATGCGCCAGGGCACCGTGGTCGGCGCCGAAGCGCTGGCACGCTGGCACCACCCGCAGCGCGGCACGCTGGCGCCCGGCGCCTTCCTGCACCTGATGGACGGTACCGAACTCGAAATACAGTTCGGCGAATGGGTCGTGGACGCGGCGCTGGACTGCATCGCCGCGCTGCTGCAGGCCGGGCTGCGCCTGCCGGTGAGCGTCAACATCTCGGCCCAGCACCTGCAGCAGGACGGCTTCGCCGACTGGCTGGCCCAGCGGCTGGCGCGGCGCCCGGACGTGCCCCCTGCCCTGCTGGACATGGAAATCACCGAAAGCGCCGCGCTGTACGACATCGGCCACGTGGCACTGCAACTGCAACAGTTGCGCGACCTGGGCGTGACCGTGTCGCTGGACGACTTCGGCACCGGCTACTCATCGCTGTCGTACCTGCGCCGGCTGCCCATGGACACGCTCAAGCTGGACCAGAGCTTCGTGCACGGAATGATGACCGACTCGGGCGACCTGGCCATCGTGCAGGGCGTGATCGGCCTGGCCCGCTCGTTCGGCTATTCGATCGTGGCGGAAGGTGTGGAAACCGTTGAACAGGGCCAGATGCTGCTGCAGATGGGCTGCGCGCTCGCACAGGGCTACTGCATTGCCCGGCCCATGCCTTCCAGCGAACTGCCGCAGTGGCTTGCGCAATGGCAGGCGCCCGAGGGCTGGCAGGCACTGCGTGGTCTATGACGCGCTTCCGCACAGAACCCGCCAGGTTCACAACACATTGAATGCATTGGCGCAGCAAGTCTGAAGGACCCTTCAGGCCGGGCGCAACATTCGCCCCCCTGAGCAGCACTAGCTCCAGTCCAACATGCCCGGCTTTGGCCAGCCCTCAAGGCAAAGAGACATCAGTTTCAGCGTAGGTTGGATACGGCGTAGCTATCACATTGAAAGCCATGGCGCTCTGCATGGTCGAACGCAGCACACTGCCTCGCCAATCCATTCGTCACCTTCAAGGGGCGCTCCCAGATTCATGCCTGAGCCACCCCTGTCTTCTTGCGCCTATTCCGAGAAATAAATCGCTGAAGAGTAATTATTTCGGCAGCACCACGATTCCAAAATATCCTACATATGCCATCTAATAAAAGTAAAAAAAGAGGAGCGTCATACTAAAAACATCACAACCCAATAACGCATCGCTCTCAATAAGCCTCCATCGCTAGCATAGCGTTAGATCTCAAAAGTTATCTAGCATTAAAAGTCCGCGCAATACTGCTAATCGATGCGCAATCATGACATCGTCTTTGCATGAGTTGGAACAAAATGTTACCAGCGACTGTTGGTGATCTTATTCATCAGGGGCACCAGGGTTAGGCGGTAAACGGGCATAGCCCAAGTCACCAGTTAACCGGACCTGCGACAGAAGCAAAAATACAAACCAAATCTCATGGACCGCACGATGCTTCTTAAAAATCTCAGGATAGGTACAAAACTCTACCTTTGCTTCGCAATTATTCTTCTGCTTTTAGTTATGCAGGCCTTGATGAGCTGGGCATCGTTAAATACGACGCATGCCGAGATGAAAGAAATAACATCAGGGAACAACGCCAAAATTGCTAGCGCATATTCAATGCGAGGCAATATGAATATTATTGCAAGAGCGATTAGAAACCTTATTCTTTACGACCAGCCCGAGCAAACCAGTGCGCAAAAAGAGCGTATTGCTAAAGCATTGGCATCTTATGAGGTGAGTAATTCAGCCTTGGTTGGATTGATATACACAAATCTCGGTAAAACCCTTGCTGAAGAGATTGAACAAGGTCGAATCTCCACGATGCCTGAAATAAATACGGTGGTTGGATTAATTGATTCGGGCAAGCGCCAGGAAGCTGCACAACACCTGATGGCCAATGTTCAAACTCCACAGGACAAATGGTTCAACTCCATTGACAGAATGATCCAACTTCAGGAAGAGCAAAATCAGCAGAGCGTAGAGCAACTGAATTCAGAACAGGCGAAGGCAGTGAGCACGCTGCTCACAATTTCCACACTGGCAATTCTGCTCGGAGGAATTTTGGCTTGGGTAGTAACTCGGAGCATAACAACTCCCATTAGGCACGCGGTTTCAGTGACCCAGAAGGTAGCACGCAGTGACTTGACTGACGAAGTGCACGTAACCTCAAAGGACGAGGTCGGGGTATTGATGTTTGCCCTGAAGGAAATGCAAAACAGCTTGATTGGCATAGTAAGCGGCGTGCGTCGCAGTGCAGGCTCTGTGGCATCAGCCTCTATCCAAATAGCACAAGGGAATAACGACCTGAGCCAGCGCACCGAAGAGCAGGCTTCCGCACTTCAAGAAACGGCAGCATCGATGGAGCAATTAAGCGCTACCGTTAAACAGAATGCAGACACGGCAATCAAGGCAAATAACCTGTCACGACGAGCAAGCGAAATTGCAAATAAAGGCAATATAGTATTCAGCAAAGTGACTGAAACTATGGCCGATATAAATACAAGTTCTAAAAACGTAGCCGATATTATTAATGTGATCGAGGCTATCGCTTTTCAAACCAATATTCTCGCGCTCAATGCAGCTGTGGAGGCTGCCAGAGCTGGAGAGCAAGGCCGGGGGTTTGCAGTTGTCGCAAGTGAGGTAAGAAATTTAGCCAGCCGTTCATCGATCGCTGCCAAGGAGATCAAAGTGCTGATTTCAACCAGTGACGAGAGGGTGCAACGTGGACGGGCATTGGTAGACGAAGCGGGCGTCATGATGGAAAGTGTTGTTTCATCTATCCAGACCGTGACGAACCTCATAGGCGACATCACAGCAGCCAGCGTCGAACAAAGCGCCGGAGTTTCCCAAGTCAGCGAGGCCGTCATACAAATGGATCAAGTCACTCAGCAAAATGCGGCACTTGTAGAAGAGATGGCAGCGGCAGCCGGTAGCCTCAGCGCCCAAGCTCAAGAATTGGTGAGCGCTGTCTCCGTTTTCCAGTTCCCAGAAGGAAATTACACACGTTCATTGGCTCTTCGATAAGACCAGCAACTATGCATTATTCGAGAAGCATGGGTCCAGCATGCTTTCTCAAAGTTATTGCCCTGCTACGCGTCGCCGTGTTTCCGAGGGCGTTTCCCCAAAGGCTTTCTGGTAGAAAGCTGCAAAGGAAGACAGATGAACAAACCCCCAAGAGTACGCAATGTCAGAAATTTTCTTATCGCTGGGCCCCGAGGCAATTTCAGCCTTCACCCCGGAAAGTCGAATCATCCTTAAATATTCCATGGGTGACATCCCTTTAAATTGCATGAAGCCGCTCTGTAATGACCTAACACTCGAGCCGGAAGCAAATGCGATTTCCGCCAGGCGCAAGGGCTCTGTTGCATGGGCCTCCATGTAATCAATTGCTCTTTTGACATTTTTTGGACTGGGCAATGTCCCTCGACTGTTAATTTGAACTGAATAGCTGTTAGGCATACCCTCTATCATCAAATTGAGTAGAGCTTCGCGCAGGCTCGCCA
>NZ_BAAJYT010000185.1:0-7376 GCF_057541515.1 Acidovorax sp. KNOB132 | reverse complement strand
CTGCTCCGGCGGCACCGGCAGGAAGCGGCGGTCGGCGCCATGCTCCAGCGTCTGGCCGGCCAGCAGCCAGCCGATGGTGCCGTTGCGCAACGCGGCCACGGGGTTGGGCAGGCCCGCATTCACCAGCGACTGCGTGCCGATGATGCTGCGCGTGCGCCCGGCGCAGTTCACGATGATGCGCGTGGCCGGATCGGGCGCAAGCGCCTGGGCGCGCAGCACCAGCTCCGCACCGGGCACGCTGATGCCGCCCGGGATGTTCATGGTCTGGTATTCGTCGAAGCGGCGCGCATCCAGCACCACCACGTCGGCCTTGGCCTGCAGCAGCGCCTGCACCTCCTCGGCCGGCAGCGATGGCGTGTGGCGTTCGCTCTCCACCAGTTCGCCGAAGGCCTTGCTGGGCACGTTCACGTCGATGAAGAGCTCGCCGCCGGCCTCCTTCCAGCCCTGCAGGCCGCCTTCCAGGAGCGACACGTCGGTGTAGCCCAGCGCGCGCAGGGTGCGCGCCGCGGGCTCGGCCAGGCCTTCGCCGTGGTCGTACACCACGATGGGCGTGGTCCTGCGAGGAATGCGGGTCCAGGCGTCCAGCTCGATCCGCCCGGCGGGCAAGTTGGCGGCGAACAGCGGGTGGCCTTCGGCGAACGGGGCCTCTTCGCGCACGTCGAGCAGTGCGATCTCCTGCTGGTCGAGCAGGGCCTGGCGGACCTCTTGGGGGCGGGTGGTGGCAAAGGCGGTGGTATCGGTCATGGCACTCATGGGGCGGCGCAGGCGGAGGAAGCGGTGTGGGAGGCCGGGCCGGCGAGCGGCTGGTTCCAGAGGTTGGGCAGGGTGGCGTTGCTGTAGCCGGAGACGAAAGGGCGCACGGAACCGTCCTCGCGGTACACCGACCGCTGCACGGCCCCGATGTTGGCGCCGTACACGTGGATGCTGATCGATGTCTCGCCGGCCAGCGCGTTGCTCACGCGGTGCACGTCGCCGATGGTGGGCGAGACGGCTTCGGTGTCGCCCGGCTGCAGCCGATGGGGCGCACCGCGGGGCTGCCACTGCCCATCGCCGTCCTGCCCGTAGGCCTGCGACAGCTCCGCGCCGCGCAGCATGCCCACCAGGCCCCACACCGTGTGGTCGTGGATGGGCGTGGCCTGGCCCGGCCCCCACACGAAGCTCACCACCGAAAAGCGCCCGAGCGCATCGGCATGCAGCAGGTATTGCTGGTAGCGCTCGGGATCGGGCTGGGCATATTCCTGCGGCAGCCAGTCGTCGTGCGAGACCAGGTCGGCCAGCAGGGCGCTCCCGCGCGCGAGGAGGTCGGGCTCTGCCGGGCGGGGCTCCAGCAGGGCGGCGATCTGCTGCACGAAGTGGCGCAGGCGGGCCGTGTTGGGCGGGTTGTTCACGGGGGCGGTGGGCGAGGGGGCGGTTGGCATGCCGCCATTGCACCAGCCCGGCCGCCGGCAAGGGAAGCGGGTTTTTCATATGCATGCATGTTTTTCTTCTTTCCCCCAGCGCCCCGGACCGACGGCGCCCCCTTGCAGAAACCGAATGACCACAGGCGTTTTTCTTCGTTGGCTCGGGTGGGCGCGATGCCCATCATCGGTGGCTCGCTGTCTGTCTCACGTTCCTTCAAGGAGTCTCCATGGGTGTCCAGTTCATCGGCATGATCCAGCCGCACGAGGTGTCAGAAACCATCGCCCGCAAGGGCCCGGCCGTGGACCCGGCGTACGTGCGGGCCTTTGCCCAGGCGCATGAGCACGCGGGCTTCGACCGCATCCTGGTGCCGGCCAGCGGCACCAGCCCCGACACGCTGCTGACCGTGGCCTACGCCGCCTCGGCCACGCAGAAAATCGCCTTCCTGCTGGCACACCGCCCTGGCTTCGTGGCGCCGACCCTGGCCGCGCGCCAGCTGGCCACGCTGGACCACTACACCGGCGGCCGCGTGGCGGTGCACTACATCTCGGGCGGCTCCGATGCCGACCAGCAGCGCGACGGCGATTTCCTGGGCCACGACGAGCGCTATGCCCGCACCGACGAATACCTCACGCTGCTGCGGCGCGTGTGGACCGAGGACCGCCCCTTCGACCACCACGGCACCTACTACCAGGTGAAAGGCGCTGCGTCCGAGGTCAAGCCGCTGCAGGCGCCCTATGTACCCATCTACTTCGGCGGCGCCTCCGCGCCCGCGCTGAAGGTGGCCGGCAAGCATGCCGACGTGTATGCGCTTTGGGGCGAGTCGCTCGCCCAGGCCGGTGACCTGGTGCGCCAGGTGCGCGCGGAGGCCGCGCAGCATGGCCGGCACATCGAGTTCAGCATCTCGTTCCGCCCCATCCTGGGCCGTACCGAGGAAGAGGCCTGGGCCCGCGCGGACCAGATCCTGGAAACCACCCGCCGCCTGGGCGTGCCCCAGGGCCACGCGCGCGGCACCGGCCCGCAGCAGAGCGAGGGTGCGCAGCGCCTGCTGGCCGATGCGGCCAAGGGCGACCGCGTGGACGAGCGGCTGTGGACGGCCATCGCGCGCGAAACCGGCGGGCGGTCCAACTCCACTTCGCTCGTGGGCACGCCCGAGCAGGTGGCCGACGCGCTGCTCAAGTACTACGACTTAGGGATCACCACGTTCCTGATCCGGGGCTTCGACCCCCTGGTGGATGCGATCGAGTACGGCCGCGAACTGTTGCCGCTGGTGCGGGCCAAGGTGGCCGAGCGGGATCGGGTGAATGCCAATCGGGCGGCGTTGAAGGTGGCCTGATTCCGTCGTGTCCGCGTCTCCGAGCGCGGTGTGCTCAGGGCAGCCCACCGCGCTCGCAGTTCTGGATCACCAGCTGTAGCGCGCCGTCAGATAGACGCTGCGCCGCTCGCCGTAGTAGCACCCCGTGGATGCGATGCACGAGGCCACGTACCGCTTGTCGGTGAGGTTGGCCACATTCAGTGCCAGCCGCACGCCTTTGAGCGATGCCTGCACCCGGCCAAGGTCCCAGCGGATGGCGGCGTCGAACAGCGTGACGCTGGGGACGAGGAAGAGGTTGGCGTTGTCCCCATAGCTGCTGCCTGTGTGCCGCGCACCCGCGCCCACCGACAGGCCGGCGAAGTCTTCGCTTTGCAGGGCATAGTCCAGCCACAGCGCCGCCTGCTGCCGCGGCACGAAGGCGAACCGATTGTTCTGGATGCTGGTGCCGGCCGCGTTGGCGTTGGCACGCGTGACGCGGCTGTCGGTGTAGGCATAGGACGCAATGGCGTCCAGGCCCCGGGCGAGGGGGCCACGCGCCTCCAGCTCCAGTCCGCGCACCCGCACCTCTCCCGTCTGCTCGTTGAACGACCGGCTGAGCGGATCCGGCGTGAGCACATTGCGCTGGGTCAGCTCGTAAACGGAGGCCGTGAACATGGCGGACGATCCCTCCGGCTGGTACTTCACGCCCACTTCGGCCTGACGCCCGGTCGTGGGATCAAAGACCCCGCCGAGCCGGTCGGTGCCAGCCGCAGGCTGAAACGAGGTGGAGTAGCTGATGTAGGGCACCACGCCACCGTCCAACGTGTACATGAGCGCGGCGCGGCCGGTCCATTGGCCGTCTTCCTGGTCCGTGGCCACCGACCGGCCGGTGGCCGTGGTCAGCGTGCGGGTGGCCGTGTCTGCCCGGTCGTATCGGCCGGCGAACACGCCGGTCCAGCGCTGCCACCGCATCTGGTCCTGCGCATAAACACCCACCTGGCGACGCTTTTGTTCAATATGGGTGCCCACCGTCGGCACCACGCCGCTGTCGGTGCCGTACACCGGCTCGTAGGCGTTGAAAGGCCTGGCAAGCACACGCAGGTTGCTCTCGTCATAGGTCGCCCGCTCGTCCGAAAAGTCGATGCCGGCAAGCACGGTGTGCGCCACCGAGCCGGTGCGGAAATCGGCCTGCGCCTGCGTGTCGACGGTCCACAGGTCCGCCGCTTCCGGAAAAGCCCAGGCATAGCGTGCCAGGGCCGCGGGGTTGCAGGCGCCCTGGCAGAAGGCCTGGATGCGGCGCGTTTCTGCCGTGACCTTGCCGTAACGCAGGTTCTGCCGCAGCGTGAGGTCGCTTGCAAGGCGGTGCTCCACTTCGTAGCCGACGAAGCGCTGCCGATTCTGGTAGCGGTCGAAGCCTGGCTCGCCGACGAAGGTGCGGGTCGGCAGCGCGGCATACCTGCTGGTATCCAACGTGCCCGCAGCGGGCAGGGCGGGTGCCCCGCCTCCGCCGGGCGAATCGAGGGACTGCCACTGGCCCAGCAGGGTGACCTGGGTCGCATCCGCCGGGCGAAACGTCAGTGACGGAGCGAAGTAGGTTTTCTTCTCCGATACCGCATCGAACGAGGTGTCGGCTTCGCGGCGCAGGCCCACCAGCCGATAGCTCCAGACGCCGTCGGCGTCCAATGCCCCGCCGAGGTCGAAGGCGGCCTGCTTGCGCTCGTGGCTGCCCGCCTGCAGTTCGATCTCGCGCACCGGCACCACGGTCGGGCGCTTGCTGACCATGTTGATGAGCCCGCCTGGCGCGGCTTGCCCGTACAGAACGGACGACGGTCCCTTGACGACTTCGGTGCGCTCCAGTCCCCAGGGTTCGATGCGGGGCTGCGAATAGCCACGCGCACCGAAGGGAAGGCGCAGGTTGTCGAGGTAGCGCGCCGGCGGGGTGAAGCCGCGCAGGGTGAACCAGTCGTAGCGCAAATCGGTGTTTCCGTACTGCGCGACGATCCCCGGCGTGTAGCGCAGGCTTTCCACCAGCGTGGTGGCCCCCTGGGATTCCATCTGGCCGCGCGTGACGACCGAGATGGACTGGGGTGTTTCCATCAGCGGCGTGTCGGTCTTGGTACCGCCGGTGGCCCGGCGTGCGACGAAACCGGTGCCTGGCCCCTTGCCCGACTCCACCTCTGCGGCAGCGGTGACGGTCACCGGCGCCAGGGTCGCAGTGCTCGCTGCCGGACGCTGGCCTGTGACGCGCACTTCGGGCATGGCAGCAGTGGGTGCGCTGCGTTGCAAGGTGTAGATCCCGCCGGGAGCCGCCACAGCCCGCAGGCCGGTGCCTTCCAAAGCGAGGGCCAGGCCCTCGTCCACGGTCAGGCGCCCGCGCACGCCCGCGCTGGCAATGCCCTCGGTGAGCGCTGCGCTCGACGACAGCAAGATACCGGACTGGCCCGCGAACTGGCTCAGCACCGTGCTCAATGGACCGGCGGCGATGGCGTAGTCCCGTGCGGCAGGCGCCGCGGTTTGGGACTGCACCGGCATGGCCGCGATGCAGGCCGCGAGAGGCACCGCCGCGAATGCGGCGAACCGCAGCGCACGGGGGCGCACTGGGCGCAGCAGGGGTGAAACCGAAAGACGGCGTGGCAAGGTCGGGTAGGCAGGCATGGTGGCGATGGGTTCAGAAAAAAGTTGGGTCGGCATGGGGTATGCCAATCCAACCCGCGAAAGGGGAACCCCGCTGCCCAAAAAATCAACGCGCGGCAGTTCCTGCGGCCGGACTGGCGCGGGCCTCGACCACGGTCCACCAGGGCATGGGCTGGCGGACTTGCACCGGCAAGGTGGCCTGCAGGGCCGACAGGATGCGGTCGGTATCCGCGAGCGGGTAGGAGCCGACGATGCGCAAATCCACCACCTCCGGCGCGCAGGCCAGGTAACCGCGCCGGTAGCGGCGCAGCTCGGCAATGAAGTCGCCCAGCCGCATGCCGTCAGCCACCAACATGCCGCGCTGCCAGTCCGGTAGCGCGCCTGCCTGTCCTGGCGTCAGGTCCACCCGGTCGTGAAGCAGCAGCGCGCCGCGCCCTGCAGGGACGACGACCGGCTCGCCTCGGCCTCGGGGCGCCACGCGTACCGCACCCTCGAACACCTCCACGCTGACACCGCCGTCATCTTGGTAGCGCACGGAAAAACGGGTGCCCAGCGCCGTGAGCCTTCCGGGTGCCACGTCCACCACCAAGGGCCTTGGCGGACTGGAAGGGTCATGGCCGGAGGTGATGAGCACCTCCCCCCGATGAAGCACAAGGCGGCGCAGCGTGGCGGAGTAATCGACATCCAGGGCCGTCGCCGTGTTGAGCCACAGTTCGCTGCCGTCGGACAAGGCGACGGCGCGCTGCTCTCCCGTGTCGGTCCGATAGGCAGCGACCCATCCGCGCCAGGGGCCAAACTGCGACAGCGTCCAGCCGGCAAGGACCGCTGCGGGCGCCACCAGCAGCGCGCGCCGCACGGTGCGCCGTTGCCGCGATACGGCAGGGCGGCGCTCCAGCACCTGCCGCGCCAAAGGGTTGGCAGCGCCGGCGAAGACGTCCGCCACGGCCAGCACCTGGTCCCAGGCCGCACGTTGGCGGGGCCCGGTGTCCAGCCAGCGCTGCCATTCCTGCCGTTCCTCTTCGCTGACTGCGCCGCCCTGCAGCACGGCGAACCAATCTGCCGCCTGCTGCAGGTCCTCGAAGGAGGGGGACGCCTCCCCCGCCTCCGTCATTCGCCTGCCAGCAAAAGACACTGCAGCATCGCCTGGGCCATGTATTTCTTGACCATCCGCTCCGATACCCCGAGTTGCTCGCCGATCTGGGCATAGCCCAGGCCGTCGAGCTGCGATAGCAGGAAGGCGCTGCGTGCCTTGGGATTGAGCCGATCGAGCATCTCGTCGATACGGCACAGTGTCTCGAGCGCCACCGCGCGCTCCTCCGGGGACGGGGTGACCGGCTCAGGCTGAGCCGAGACTGCCGCGGCCCACGCACGCTCGATGTCGATCCGCCGCCAGTGGTTCACCACCACGCCATGCGCCAGGGTGCGCAGGAAAGCACCCGGTTCGCGCAGCGCCGCCACATCGCGCGACGCCATCAGGCGAAGGAACGTGTCGTGCGCAAGATCGGCCGCCTGGCACGCGCTGCCCAGCCGCCGCTGGAACCAACCGAGAAGCCAACCGTGGTGGGACCGATAGATCGCGTCAACGGTGGCGACGGCCGCAGGGTGCAGTGAAGTGGGCATGTGGGCAAGCGAAGGCGGAGGGCAGGGATGCGAACCATTCGCATTCTATTCGCCCTGGTAGGCCGGCCCTGTCACCCGGCTCCACCTGGCGCTCGCATGCCGGCCAAGGTTGGCAAGGTAGCGCGCATCGCATCCAGAAACCGCCGCAGCCGCGCCGGATAGAACCGGGCATGCGGATACACCAGGTACACCGGCAGCGGCGCCGCCTGCCACGCGGGCGCCAGGTGCCGCAGGCGGCCCCGGCGCAGGTCGGCCTCCACCGCCCAGGCGGAGGCCACTGCCGCGCCCAGGCCCGCCAGCGCCGCGCTGCGCAGGGCATAGAGGCTGTCGGTGCCCATGCGCGGGTGGATGGCGAAGCGCTCCACCGCGCCGTCCGGCACGCGGGTGAGGGACACCTCGCGCTGGTAGTAGGTGAGCAGGGCCAGCCAGG
>NZ_BAAJYT010000184.1:0-7377 GCF_057541515.1 Acidovorax sp. KNOB132 | reverse complement strand
GGCCCGGCCAGCGCGGCCCAGCAGGCCAGGCCGAGCCACAGCAGGGCGCGAAGCCGCCACCACGAAACGGACCGGAGCGGCGGGGGGCGGGTGGGACGAACGGTGGGCACGCCGGCAAAGGGGGAGGCGGCAAGGAAGGCGGGCAGCATGCCGGCAAGTGTCCGCGATGGGCCGCGCGGGAGGGCCGAAGGCCCATGCCGACGGACGTTGCTGCGCGCGCTGCATGTGGTGCCGAACGCACAAATGCAAGACCGAATGTCAACAATTGTTGAATTCTGAAAACCGCAGAGCCCACCCCCTAGATTCGCGGCACTCCCGGCCACGCCGGCAAGGCACCGCGCGCCGGTCCTCCCTTGCCAACGACCCCCTTCCGGCCCTCGCCAGGGCCCCCGCGGCGTCGCGGCGTGCCCGGACCTGCTCGCTACAACAATCTGGAGATCGGTATGGTTCTTTCCTTTGCACGGCGGGCTGCGGGCCTGCTGTGGCCTGCTGCTTTCGCTTCTGCGCCCGCGCGCAGACCTGCCGCCCGCCCAGGCCTGCCGGGCGGGCGGGGATACGGGCTGCTGCTGGCCGGGTGCCTGCTGGCACCCGGGGCCGTGCTGGCCCAGACCACCGACATCCTGGTCAACCAGGACGCGGTGCCCGCATCCGCCTCGGGCCCGGCGGGCGGCACCTTCCATTACGTGGTGACGGTGCGGCACAACACCGGCAGCGCGGCCACCGGCGTGGTCCTTACCGACAAGCTGCCCGTGGGCGCGGTGTTCCAGTCGGTCACGACGACCCCGGCGGGCATGGCCTGCACGCCGGCCATCGCCCCTGGCACGGCCATCACGGTCGCCAACCAGACGGTGCAGTGCGACCTGGGCTCGATGGCGGTCAATTCCACCAAGGTGGTGGATTTCGAGGTGGTGCTTCCGACGGTCTCGACCAACTGGATCAACAACGCCCGCGTGACGCGCAACGAGACCGATTCGGACCCCAGCAACGACGCGCTGGACCGCCGCATCACCACGACCGAGGCCGCCGACCTGGCCCTGGCCGTCACCACCAACCCCACGGCGCCTCCCGGCAACCCGCTCTCACCCGGCCAGCCCTACCGCTATGTGGTGGACGTGAGCAACCAGGGACCCATCGGCATTCCCGCCGCAGGGCGCGTGGAGGTCATGTTCAGCGTGCCCACGGGCGCCTCGTTCACCCGCGTGGGCGGCAGCAACGGATGGACCTGCACGCCCACGGCCTCGAACGCTTCGCCGCTCGTGTCCCCCCGGCGCGCCGACGCCCGCCACGGTGGTCACCTGCTCCCACGCCGGTGCGCTGGCCAATGGCGGCACGGTACCGTCGCTGGAGGTGGACGCCGCTCCCAATGTGACCGGCTCCATCACGACGTCGTTCTCGGTCAAGGGCTACAAGGACGCGTCCACGGAAATGCCCGACGGGCAGACCGCCAACAACACCGGCACGGCCGAAGTCAACGTGGCTGGCGCGGCCTCGGACGTCTCCGTCACCAAGGCCGTGAACGGTGCCACGACCTATGGGCTCAACGACCAGGTGACCTACACGGTCACGCCCCGGCTGAACGGCGGCACCTTGCTCACCGGCGTGCCCGTGCAGGTGGTCGACACGCTGGGTGCGGGCCTGTCGTTCGTGTCCGCCACGGGCACGGGCTGGACCTGCAGCGCGGCGGGCCAGGTGATCACCTGCGACCTGCCCGGCGGCTATGCGGGCGCCAACTTCAGCAACCTGCCGGCGATCACGGTGGTGGCATTGGTGCAGCAGACGGGCACGCTGCCCAACACCGTCACGATCGACGTGCCGACCCGCACCGATCCCGACACGACCAACAACTCGCCGGCCAGCGTCTTCATCACGGCGACCAACGTGGCTGACCTGCAGATCACGAAGACCGCGTCCAACTACGTGAACGGCCAGGGCGTGGCCGTGGCCATCGGCCAGACCTACCAGTACCGCCTGACGGCGCGCAACCGCGGACCGCTCGCCATCGCGCCGGCCGCCGCCACCGTGCCGGCCGCCCCGAGCATCGTCGTCTCCGACTCGGTGCCCGCCGGCGTGACCCTGACGGGCCTCAACGCGGCCTCGGGCGCGGGCTGGACCTGCTCGGCACTGCCGCTGGTGGGCCCGGGCACCTTCACCTGCGAGCGCACGGCCGGGCTGGCCGTGAATGCGAATGCCCCCGATATCGTGGTCAACGCAGTGCGCACGACCGCGGGCTCGGCCACCAACAACGCCTGCGTGAAGTTCAGCCCCGAGACGGGCGGCACCCGCGAGGACCCGTGGTACACCGACCCCGCGCACGGCATCAACTGCCAGGGCGTGGGCGTCGGCGCATCCGACCAGACCCCCGGCAACGAGGTGCAGGCGGACCTGAGCGTCGTCAAATCCGTGGACAAACCCACGGTGCCTGCCGGCGACGTGCTGACTTACACGATGGTGGTGACCAACAACGGCACCAGCGCCGCCACCAACGTGAGCCTGCGCGACGTGCTGCCCAGCCTGGTGACCAGCGCATCGGCCCCGGGCCTGGTGTCGGTGAACACCACCGCCGGCACCTGCACGCCCTCGGGCGCGTCCAACGTCAACACCGCCACGCTGCTGTGCTCGCTCGGCACGCTCAACAGCGGCGCCAGCGCGACGGTGACCGTGGCAATCCGGCCCACGGTGGCCACCACCGCGACCCGCACCAACACCGCCACGGCCTATTCGCCCGAAGTGGTGGACCCGGTCCTGGGCAACAACACCGCATCGGTGACGAGCCAGGTCACGGCCCGGGTGGACCTGGTGGCCTCCAAGACCGTCTCGCCCACGCCGACCGCGATCTCGGGCGAACCCATCACGTACGTGGTGCGCGCCAGGAACAATGGCCCGTCGTCGGCCGAAAACGTGTGGCTGAGGGACGTGCTGCCCGCCAACGGGGTGCTGATCGGCACGCCCGTCGCCTCCAACGGCGGCGTGTGCGATGCGGTGCCCCCCGGCAACGGCGGCACGCTGAACTGCCGCTGGGGCACCACGGGCAACAGCGTTTTCCTCGCCAATGGCGGCCAGTACGAGGTGACCTACCGCCTGCGTGCGGCGGGCGCCTGGGCCCCGGGCGTGAAGCTCTCCAACACGGTCGAGATCGGCACCGCGACGGACGAGCCCGTGCTGACCAACAACCAGGCCGCGGCCGAGATCACGCTGACCCAGCCCGAGCTGGACATCCTGGTGTCGATGGCGCACAGCGCCGACGCCATCGCCCTGGGCGCCGAGACGACCTACACCATCACCGTGAAGAACTCGGGCCCGTCGTTCGGTACGAACGTGGTGATGACGGACACGTTCCCGGTGACCCACCCCACGAACGGCGCCTCTTCGGCCACATTCGGCTTCACGGGCGGCCTCACGGTGGACAAGGGCGGCGTCTGCACCGTGCCGGCCATCGGCGCGACCTCGGGCGGCGTGTCGTGCACCTTCCCGGGCCTGGCCAAGGACGAGGTGGCCACCATCACGTTCAAGATGAAGGCGACGAGCCTGCCGGCCGGGGCCGCGTCGGGCACGATCTTCCACAGGGCCGTGGTGTCGGTGAGCGAAACCGAGTTCCTGCAGGGCGGACAGAACACGCAGGTCAACAACACCACGTATGACCAGACCTCCACCAAGCGCGACCCGATCGCCACCGACCTGTCGATCCTCAAGGCCGGCCCCGATGGCCCGATCGCCCCGGGCGCGGACGTGGATTACACCTTCACCGTGCGCAACAACGGCAACCTGACCAGCAACGGCGCCCAGGTGATGGACCCGCTGCCCGCGGGGCTGACGTTCGTCTCCTCGTCCGACTGCGTGGCTGCGGGTACCTCGGTGACCTGCTCGGTGGGCGAACTGCTGGCGGGCGCGAGCCGCACCCTGCGCGTCAAGACGCGCCTGGCGCAGCCCTACACCGGCAACGGACCCCTGGTGAACACGGCAACGCTGGACGCGCCGGGCGACACCGACCCCACCAACAACACGTCGAGCAAGACCACGACCGTGCAGCCGCCGCCCGATGCGATCACCAGCGTGCCGACGCTGTCGCAGTGGGCATTGATCCTGCTGTCGTGCCTGCTGGGTGGACTGGCGCTGCGCCAGTCCCACGGCCCGCGCCCGCGCTGACCTGCCACCGGGGGGCTCACCCCCAGGGAAAAAGGGCGGTCCCGAATGCGGGACCGCCCTTTTTTTTGATGGATGGCGGATCAGGGGGCTGAGAGAGTCGTCGGCGCGTGCCGCCGGCGCTGGCGCCCAGGCTCAGGGTCAGGCGGATTGTGTGGCGTCGACCACGTCCAGGCGGTAGCCCATGCCATACACCGCGTTGACGACGTAGCCGTTCTCCGGCGACAGGGCCAGCTTGTTGCGCAGCCGCGAGACGTGCGTGTCCAGCGAGCGCGAGGGCACGTCCTGCACCTCGCTCCAGACGCTCTGGCGCATGTGCTCGCGCGACAGCAGGCGGCCCGCGTTCTGGAACATGAACAGCGCCAGGTCGTATTCCTTGTTCTTCAGGTCCACGGCCGTGCCGTCCATCCACAGCGTGCGCGTCTTGGGCTCGAAGCGGTAGCGGCCGAAATCGAGCGTGCGCGCCACGGTGGACGGGTACGCCCGGCGCAGCAGCGCCGCGGTGCGGGCCATGAGTTCGCCCATGCGGATGGGCTTGGTCATGAAGTCGTCGGCGCCACAGTTGAGCGCCTCGACCACGTCCTGCTCGGCATTGCGGCGCGTCACGAACAGGATGGGCATCTGCGGCGCCAGGCCGGCGCGCAGGGTGCGCACCACTTCCATGCCGCTCATGTCGGGCAGGTGCCAGTCCACGATCAGCAGATCGAAGGTCTCTGTGCGCAGCGCCTTGAGCAGGCTGGTGCCCTCGGTGAAGGGGTGGAACAGGTGCCCGGCATGTTCGACAGAGGCCTGGATCAGCTCCATCAGGATCGGGTCGTCGTCAAGGGCAGCGATACGCATGGGACACCAGGAAACGGCAAAGGCAATGGAATACGGACCGCCGGTAGGGCGCGGCGAGGTGCCGAAACTACCTTTTAATTTCGCTATCGGTTGGAATGTGACAATTGTTAACATTCATCGAAAATCCGCGGTATGTATTCGTGGCATCGACGCATCGGTGGCGCTTCGAGTGCGCCGGGGTCCCTTGTGTCGCGTGCAGACATGGCCGCATTGGCAGCCGCGGTTTCGTTTGAATGCTCCGGTCTTCGCCTTGCCTCGCCGTTGCCCAGCGCTTTCATGGAATATGGGCCGTTCAAAAACTGGAGGACAGCTTCATGGGCAATTGCATCGGCGGCTCCAGCGGGAACGCTTCCGTTCGCCGCCGTCAGGATCAAGGCACGGCAAGTACCAATGCCGGTGTGCAGGCCGAACAATCGGCATCGGCTGCGTTCGGCGTCGATGCGGCGCTGTCCGGGCTGCGGTCCCGCGAACGGAGAATCAATGGACTGCTGGGCCCCGACACCAATGAGTTGCTTGGTTCGCCCGTACGCAGGGAACTCGAATCCTTGCGCACGCGGGTGCAGTCAGCGGCGGGACATTTGACGGCGCTGCAGCAAACGCTGAATCGCCAGAACTCTCAACGCATCGACCTGGGCGATGACCCGGTGGGTGCCGTGCGATTGTTGACCGAACAGTCCGAACGATTGGGAAGGCAAGTGGAGCCCGTCATCCAGAGACACGAGGAAGCCATCGACGACCTGCAGAACCGCGCGGGCTTGGCAGAGGATCATCCGTCCATGCGCCTTTCGCAGGGCCGCTAAGGCCATCGAGCATCTTGTGCTCGCCGCTCTTATGCCGACAGCGGCGCTTCCTGCATCGCCTCCATCTGCTCGCGCAGCATGTCGACCTGCCCGCGCCAGTAGTCGCTGCTGCCGAACCAGGGGAAGTTGATCGGAAAGATCGGGTCGTTCCAGCGGCGCGCCAGCCAGGCGCTGTAGTGGATCAGCCGCAGCGTGCGCAGCGGCTCGATCAGGGCCAGCTCGCGCCGGTCGAAGGGGCGGAACTGCTCGTAGCCGTCCAGCAGCGCGGACAGCTGCACGGTGCGCTGGCGGCGGTCGCCGGACAGCAGCATCCACAGGTCCTGCACGGCCGGGCCGGTGCGCGCATCGTCCAGGTCCACGAAGTGCGGGCCGCCGCCGGGCCGGTCGGTGGGCGTCCACAGCACGTTGCCGGGGTGGCAGTCGCCGTGCAGGCGCAGCGGGCGGGCATCCTTCAAGGCAAACGTGCCGCCTGCCGGGGTATTCCATGCACTTTGTGCTATTAATTTAATAGCATCTTCGCAGGCGCTGCGCCAGGCCGACTGCTGGTCCAGCGGGATGATCTCCTGGGCCAGCAGCCAGTCGTGCGGCTCCTGCGCGAAGGTGGCCGCGTCCAGCGCCGGGCGCAGCGCGAAGGGCCGGGCCTCGCCCACGGTGTGGATGCGGGCGAGGAAGCGGCCGATCCACTCCAGCACCTCGAAGTCGTCCAGTTCGGGCGTGCGCCCGCCGCGCCAGGGGCTGACCGAGAACGCGAAACCCGCGTGCTGGTGCAGCGTGCGGCCCTGCAGCACCAGCGGGGCAACCATGGGCACCTCGGCCTGGGCGAGTTCGGCGGCGAACGCGTGCTCTTCCAAAATCTGCGCATCGCTCCAGCGGCCCGGCCGGTAGAACTTGGCGACGACGCGGCTGCCGTCCTCCAGCGACACCTGGTACACGCGGTTTTCGTACGAGCCCAGGGCCATGAGGCGGCCGTCACCGTACAGGTCCACGCTGGCGAGCGCGTCCAGCACGAGGTCGGGGGTGAGGGGCGCGTAGGGATGCGAGGAAGAAGGGGTGGGCTCGGTGCCGGGCAGGTTATCCATGGGGAGCATTGTCGCCCCCGGCCAGTTCGGTGAAGGGCAACTGCTGCTTGACCAGGATGACGGTGCATGGCGCATCGCGGGCCACGCGGATCGGAATGGTGTCGATGAAGCGCTGCAGCGGCACACCGTGCGTGGCCGCGCCCAGGATCATCACGCCCACGCGGTTGCCCTGCGCGTAGCGCACCAGGGCCTGGGCCACATCGCTCGCCTCGATCACCTGGTGGCTGGCGCTGTGGCCGGCCAGGTCGAGCCCGGCGGACCACTGGCGCAGGCGCACCAGGTGGCGGCGGTGCAGCGTGGTTTCGCTGCGCTCGCTGTCCGATGCGCTGCTGGCCGAGGGCGAGATCACGGTCACGCAGGCCAGCCGCGCCCCGGGGCGGATGCCCAGCGAGCGCGCCGCCGCCTGGCGCAGCGAGTACAGCGTGGCATCGCTCGCGTCCTCGCCCGGCACGGCCACCATGAGGATGGGCGCCGCCTCGATCTGGCGCGCCGGCAGCGGGCTGGGCTGGTAGTGCATG
>NZ_BAAJYT010000183.1:0-7380 GCF_057541515.1 Acidovorax sp. KNOB132 | reverse complement strand
TGCATCTGCCCGGCCGGCCCGGCCACGCGGACTTCCTGCGCGGCTGACCGGCCCACGGGCTGCGCCGCCGCAGCCCGGTTTCCCGCTGGCCCTGTCGCCTTATTGCCTTATTCAGCGGCGGCGGGCGCCGCAGGCGGTGCGCACGGGGCGTCGGCCGAGACCGGATAGCCCACGATGTCCGTCAGCGCTGGATACCCGCTGATGGCGTGCGACGCCAGCCGGCCGCCCATGGTCGCGCCCTCGGCGCTGCCCACGTTCAGCCCGGTGTAGATCCAGTCGCCCGCCAGCACGAGGTTGCTGAAGCCCGACTCCCACGCCTTGAGCCGCGCGGCGGTGCTGCCCGGCGGGCTGATCACGTAGCGCTCGGACGGGTCGATGTTGGCGCGCCAGAACTGCTGGTCGAAGCGCTGCACGCCCAGCCCGGTGTTGGCCGGGTCGTGGTCCTGCAGCAGGCTGAAATCCATGCCCGTCGGGTCGCCCGGCGGCGAGACCACGTTGGTCGTGGATTTCGGCAGCAGCGGTCCCATGCACACCTGCAGGTACTGGATGCACTGGGCCTTCACCCTGGCGTCGGCCCGTTCGGGGTAGCCGGTGTCGGTCAGGGGCGGCGGCGGCTCGTAGTCGGCCATGGCGCCCGAGAAGTACCACAGCGATTTGGGCATCTGGCTGGCCGGCCACGACTCCCACTGCAGCAGGTGGGTGAAGTCCACCTGCCCATCCAGCGGGTTCATGTAGGTGGCGCCGATCACCGTGTCGGTGGGGTTCTTGAGGGGAATGTCCCAGCCCAGATCGGTGGTGCTGCGGTTCAGCCAGACCTGCATGGTCTGCGTCTGCACGGTGGGCACCTTCTCGACCATCGCGCGCCATTCGGGACGCGCGGCCAGCAGCTCCTTGCACAGGTAGGGCACGGCACCCACCGCGATGGCCAGCACCACCTGATCGAAGTCTTCGCCGGCCTTCAGGGTCTTCTGGCCCACGTTCTTCCAGGGCGTCCAGTACGACTCCAGGTCGATGTCCTGCTCGCGCAGCGCATCGCCTTCCACCAACTGGTCGTAGCAGGGGCCGGACGGCCACGCTGGCAGGCCTTCGATCGGCACGAGCGGTTCGTAGGGCGCATCCGGCTTCACCAGGGTGGCCTGCACGCCCATCTGCACGGCAGCCACCGACTGGCCGTCCGCCGACAGCGCGAGGTTTTCGACCTTGTGGAAGAACTCGAACTGCACGCCGCGCTGGCGCAGCACCAGGTACAGCGGCGCGATCACCGTCTCGCCCGTGCCCGCCGCGAACAGCCAGGCGAATGCACCCATGTACGCATAGCTGCGCAGCGACCAATGCAGGTAGGCGCCTGCCGCCATGCTGGCGGTGCGGGCCGTATCGCCCTGCGGGTACTGGTAGGACAGGTTGACCGTGTTGAGCGCGAGCGGGGACGACACCGTCATCACCGAAGCGCCGTGGCGCGCCAGCCAGTCGCTGAAATTCTCGTTGTCGATCACATCGAAGCCGCGCTCGATGATGCGGTCGGCCAGCACGCCGCGCACGATGGCCATCAGGTATTCGAGCAGGATGTACAGGCGCCGCAGGTCGTCGTTCTCGTCGATCAGACCTTTGAGCCGCGCGTGCAGCCAGTCCCACACCTCGTCAAGCACGGGGTGGCTGGTGCCCAGCTCGGCGTTCTCGTCGAGGATCGCGGTCTGCAGGCGTTCCAGGATGTCCTGGCCGGCGCGCAGCTCCAGCTTGTGGATCTCGCTCAGGCCGGGCGTGGCTTCGGGGTCGATCAGGCCCTGGGTCGTCTCGATCAGCCCGCCGATCCACTGGCGGATGGTCTGCAGGGACGAAGCATCGTCCGGAGTCAGCGAATTGGTCGGCACGGTCATGGGCCAGCGCTTGAAGCCGCCGTTCTCGAATTCCCACATCAGCACGAAGCTCTCGGGAATGAAAGCCTGCTCGAACGTGGCCAGCTTGGCATCCGCCGGGCGGCCCAGGGCCTTGTAGCAGTCGGCCATGATCGGCAGCGCGTTGTAGTAGCTGCCCAGGAACCCGTGGATGCCGTGCTCCTCGATGCGGTTGTTGGGCCCCCGCTTGGTGGCGCACTTGCCGCCGAGCCGCCAGCCCATCTGGTACACCGTGATGGCGTATTTTTCCTGCCAGCCGGGCTGGCTGGTCAGCTCGTAGGCCGCCGTCAGGGCGGCGAGGCCACCCCCCAGGATGGCGATTTTCTGGGGTGCATTCGCTTCAGACATACCGTTTCCCTCTCTCTTTTGGATTGCCGATGGTTGGGTTTCTCATGGACTGCCGGGTGGATGCGCGCCTCACTCGCTCCAGCCCGCCTGCCGCAGGCAGTCGGTGTAATGGTTCAGGTGCGCTTCGTCCACGAAGGGGTGGCCGGCCTTCAACGCCTGCAGGGAGTACGGGCCGAACTTCTGGGCCTGCCGCAGGGTCTGCTGTCCGTCCTCCGGGCGGCCGGACGCGACCTGGCACGCGGCCAGCAGGTAGTGGTTGAAGAACCAGTCCGGACGCTTGGACAGCGCCTGCAGGGCGAAGCCCAGCGCGGCCTGGTAATCGCCCTCGATGAAGCTCGCCAGCGCCCGTGTGCGGATCCACAGGCTCAGGTGGGGATCGAGCGGGCTGGCCTCGCAGGCCTGCAATGCGTAGCTCGCGGCCTCCTGCGTGCGCCCGCAAAACGCCAGCAGGCGCCCCAGTTCGCCCGCCGCGGCGGCGAACTGCGGATAGATCGACAGGGCATGCTCCTGCTCGGAAATCGCCTGCGGAAAATTGCGCGAGAACGAAAGCACCGTGCCCAGCGTGAAATGGGCGAAGGCGTCGGTGTCGTCGTGGCTCACCGCCTGCAGGGCATGGCGGTTGGCTTCGGCGATGTCCATGCGGGCGGATTCGGACCAGCCGGCCCACACCCGCGACATCAGGATGAATGCCAGCAGGGCCAGGGCCGGGGGATCGTCGGGCTTGGTGTCCAGCGCCTTTTGCGCAAAGTACTCCGCCTTCTCCATGTGGTCGCGCGTGGAGCGCCAGAAATGCCAGCGCGCGCGCATCAGCAGTTCCCAATGCTCGCGGTCGCGGGGCGTGGTCTGGCTGCTGACCCATTCCTCGCGCCGCAGGTACACCGGCTCGATGGCGCTCACGATGGCCGCCGATATCTCGTCCTGCACCTGAAAGAGGTCATCCACCGGCCGGTCGAAGCTCTGCGCCCAGATGGTTTCGTTGCGCGGCCCGTCGATCAGCTCCGCGGTCACGCGCAACCGGTTGCCGTTGAACCGGATCAGGCCTGACACGAGGTAGCGCACCCCCAGCTCCTGGCTGATGGTGCCGTTGGGCGGCAGCGGATGCCGGTAGCTCACCGAGGAGCTGCGGGCGATCACGTACAGCCAGCGCGAGCGGGACAGGCGGTTGATGATGTCCTCGGCCATGCCGTCGGCCAGATAGCCGTCATCGGCGAGGCCGCCCGCCACACCGAACGGCAGCACCGCCACCGAGCGGGAGGCACTGGACACCATGGCGACCGGCAGCGGCTCAGGCACCTGGGTGCCACTGGCCACCGGCGCGACACGCGCGACGAACCGGTAGCCCTGCCCCGGGATGGTCATGATCAGGTCGGAGCCCAGCAGCTTGCGCAGCGAGGACACATGCACCTGCAGGTTGTTTTCCTCCACCACCATGCCCGGCCAGACGAGATTGAACAGCTCCGATTTGGTCACCAGCGCGCCGGCTTTGTGGACCAGGGCGCACAGCACATCGAAAGCGCGGGCTCCCAGCAGGACAGGCTTACCGTGGGCCAGCAACTGGCGCTCGTGGACCCTCAGCGTGAAGTGGGAAAACGTGAATTCAGTGGTCATGGCCCGCAAGTTCTTGTCGCCTCTAACAACCCAGCCTCCCCGGCGGGTCTCTCACTCTACACCAAGATTGTTTCAGAACGCTTCAGGTTTTCCAAGGCCGCGTTAAGGGCAATAAAAGGGGTCGAAGAACAAAATCCGCCCACTCATGAATCGCAACCGAGGGGGATTTTTAAGCGGCGTCAAAAACGCCATTAAAAAAATAATCGAGGGGCGTCATGAGAAAGCAACCGGCCACGCAATCTTGCTGAAGCCGGTATTTTGTTCAGAGAAAACAAACCCTCTAGGAAACATAATGTCCGATTGTAATTGCAACCAAAACAACGCCCAAGACGAATCGACCCACGTGCCGAACTTCACGGCTGTGGGTTTCGCCGAGGGCAGCAGCCACGCACCTGCACTGCGCAGCAACGCTGCCGGCGCTCCCAACCTGGAAGGCGTGGAAGCGCTGAAACTGTCCGTCTGCGTGGGCGCCAGCTACAACCCGACCACCAACCAGATCTGCTTCTCGGTGCCCATCTACGGCAATCTCTGCATTACCTCTCCGATCCACATTCCCGTCGGTGGCCAACTGAAGGCATGCGCGCAGACTTGCGGCTCTTTCATTCCCACGGGCCTGAAAGTCACCATTTACCTCAACGGCAATCCCATTTACAGCGGCACGGTGGTGGGCCGCTGCTGATTTGCCACCAAGGGAGGGGCCGAATCAAAAATCAAATCAATTCGGCCATTTTTCATTACGCGGGAGAAAAACCATGGCTTCATGCAGCCCTTTCAATGTGAACTTCACGGGCAGTGCCCAGGACCTGTTCGTCAAGATCGCCGCCCTCATTCACCAGAATGGCGGCGTCATCTCGGGCGGTCCCGCGGGTGGCAGCTTTTCGGTGGGCACGCCACTGGGCACGGTGGCTGGCACGTTTTCAGTGAACGGCCAGACCTGCACCGTGACGATCACCCAGCGGCCGTTCTTCCTGCCCTGCAGCACCATCCAGTCGTTCGTGCAGTCGCACATTCCGACCGTGGTGCAGTCCAACATCCTGGACTTCTGAAGCGTCTCCTGGCGCATTGAAAAAGCCGCCCCGGCCTCACGGCCGGGGCGGCTTTCTTTTGGAAAGGCAGGCGTGCCGGAGGCGCTCAGCCCGCCAGCGCCACGAACACGTTCTGCACATCGTCGTTGCCGTCGATGGCGGCCAAGAACGATTCGACCTCTTCCAGTTGCTCCGCGCTGAGACTGGCCGGGTTCACCGGGTTCTTGGGCCGGTAGCCCAGCTTGGCCGACAGCACCGTGAACCCCTGCGCCGGCAGCGCGCGGCACACCAGGTCCAGATCAGTGGGATCGGTCCAGAACGTGGTGTTGCCCTCTTCCTCGCCGGGCTCGAAATCCTGGGCGCCCGCCTCGATGGCGGCCATTTCGGGGTCCGCATCGGCAGACGCCGGCTCGGCCTCGATGATGCCCACATGGTGGAAGTCCCAGGCCACGGAGCCGGACGTGCCGAGTTGGCCCTTGCGAAAAAGCACGCGCATTTCCGGCGCTGTGCGGTTCACGTTATCGGTGAGGCACTCCACCATCACCGCCACTTGGTGCGGGGCGAAGCCTTCATAGATCACGCGCTCGTAATTGACCGCATCGCCGGACAGGCCCGCACCCTTTTTGATGGCGCGCTCGAGGGTGTCCTTGGGCATGGACACCTTGCGAGCCTGCTCCACCACCAGGCGCAGCCGCGCATTGCCCGCCGGATCGGCGCCACCGCGCGCCGCGACCATGATTTCCTTGACCAGCTTGCCGAACAGCTTGCCTTTGGCATCCGCGACCTGTGCCTTGCCCTTTGCTTTCCACTGCGCGCCCATCGTGACGATTCCTTGGTTTGCGGCGCTCCAGGCGTCCCGCGTCGTTGATTGATTGATCGATTGGTTGGATGGGCCGGGCGACGGCATGGAAGGAATGGCCTCCGCGCCCGCAGGCGCTGCACGGGCGCCCGACCCGGAGGGCATCGGTTATACACCCGCGGCCCCGCGCCGCCACGGTTGCCGCCACCCTTGAGGCGAAAAAGAGCCCATGCCGGGGTTTTGATTGCCCTGGTAGCTATCAAATCAATAGCACCGAACGGCGCGGTGGCTCACCGCCCCTTTTTGTCCACCGAACCACCCGGCCTGCGGCTGGCCGCCGGCCCCGGCCGGGAAGCCGACCGCAGGGCGGCCTCCCAGGCCCGGCTGGCCCACTCCACCGCTTCGGCCGGGTCTTCGTACATTTCCGCCGGGGCCTGCCGGTACGACAGCGCCACCGGGCGGCCATGGCGCTCGTAGACGAAAGGCTGCAGGCCACGGGCGTCGAACACCGGCGCGGTGAGCGCGTCGGCCTTGAGGTACAGCGCATCGTTCACCACCAGCGCCAGCATGCGGCCTTCGTGGAAGACGCCCCAGCCGCCGAACATGCGCCGCAACCGGACGGAGCCCCAAGGCGCGAAGACCCCGGGCAGTTCCTGGGCGAAGGCACTCACGGGAGCGGAAGGCGGCTTTTTCATCGGGGTGGCGTGCGGAGTTCGGATGGGGAACCCGTCCATTGTGCGGGTCCGGCGTTGTTCCACATCGACCCGCCAAGTGTTCCGCAACGGAACACCCGTTGCGCCACGGGGCACTCCAGCGCTCGATGCGGCCTTGAAGCGATCAAAGAGCAATCGACCGCTACCGCTTGATCTGCTTGGTTTGCCTGCTATTCATTTTGAAGGTTTGCCTGCCCTGACCTGGCTGGCACGTGCATTGCGCCAACACAGAGGCCCGCGCCACCCCGGTGGCGTGGAACACCCCAACCGACCACAGGAGACATGCACCATGAACATGGCAGAAATCGCCAGCCTCGGCATCGCCAACCCTTACAAGAAGCAGTACGGCAACTACATCGGCGGGCAGTGGGTGCCGCCCATCGACGGCCAGTATTTCGAGAACACCTCGCCCATCAACGGCCAGGTGTTCACCTCCATCCCCCGCTCCAACGACAAGGACATCAACGCTGCACTGGATGCCGCCCACAAGGCCAAGGCCGCCTGGGGCAAGACCTCCACCACCGACCGGGCGAACGCCCTGCTGAAGATCGCCGACCGCATGGAAGCCAACCTGCTCACCATCGCGGTGGCCGAGACGCTGGACAACGGCAAGCCGCTGCGCGAGACCATGGCCGCCGACATTCCCCTGGCCATCGACCACTTCCGCTACTTCGCGGGCTGCATCCGCGCGCAGGAAGGCGGCATCAGCGAGATCGACCACGAAACCATGGCCTACCACTTCCACGAGCCGCTGGGCGTGGTGGGGCAGATCATTCCGTGGAACTTCCCGATCCTCATGGCGGTATGGAAGCTCGCACCGGCCCTGGCCGCCGGCAACTGCGTGGTGCTCAAGCCCGCCGAGCAGACGCCCGCCTCCATCCTCGTGCTGCTGGAACTGGTGGGCGACCTGCTGCCGCCCGGCGTGGTCAACGTGGTGAACGGGTTCGGCCTGGAAGCCGGCAAGCCGCTGGCCAGCAGTCCGCGCATCGCAAAAA
>NZ_BAAJYT010000182.1:0-7432 GCF_057541515.1 Acidovorax sp. KNOB132 | reverse complement strand
CAGCGCAGGCGCGGTGGCAGGGAACGCCGGCCACTCGGGGGCGGCCGCGCGGTGGGCAGCCAGGGCCGCCGGCGCGGAGAGGGTGCGGCGAAGCGAAAGATCGGTCATGGCGAACAGGCCTTGGAGAGGGAAGCGAAACGCCCGCCGATTGAAGCAAACCGCGCATCAATGCCCCGTAAAAACCAACGGCTGCCGCGCCCGTGCTTCGCCCATCCCGCAGGTGCTTCGCCACGCTGCCCCAGAACGGGGTGCGGGAAACCACCAATGCACCAGCAGGGTGCACTCGTTACAGTTCAACCACTCGAAAACGCGCCCGTCGCGTCGAACGAGGGGACCGAGGAGACATCTCGAAGTCGAACAAACCATTCCGAGCATCCCCCTATAAGATGCCTTTTTTACAAAGCGCCGGCGACCCCGGCGCTTTTTCTTTGCCCGTTCCCTTGGCCGGTTCGCTGTGCGCCGGCACGCACGAATCGCCCCCCATTCCCCGTTCCGCCCTGCGGCAGCCCCGACAATCGGGGAATGGAATGGATCATTGTTTCTCTGGCGTCGCTGCTGGCCGGCTTCGTGGACGCCATCGTCGGGGGCGGCGGCCTCATCCTCGTGCCCGCCCTGTTCGCCACGTTTCCCAACGCACCGCCCGCCACGCTGTTGGGCACTAACAAAAGCGCCTCCATCTGGGGCACGGGCATCGCCACCTGGCAGTACAGCCGCCGCGTGCAGATGCGCTGGCAGGCGATGCTGCCGGCGGCCGCGGCGGGCTTCATCGGGGCGTTTGCCGGCGCCTGGACGGTGACGGTGATCTCGGCGGATTCGCTGCGCAAGCTGCTGCCGCTGATCCTGCTGGCCGTGCTGCTGTACACGCTGGCCCGCAAGGACCTGGGCCGCCACCACACCCCGCGCTTCGAGGGCCGGATCGAGACACGCCTGGCCTGCGCCATCGGGCTGGTGGTGGGTTTCTACGACGGCTTCTTCGGGCCGGGCACGGGCAGCTTCTTCGTCTTCCTGTTCGTGCGGCTGCTGGGCTACGACTTCCTGAACGCTTCGGTGTCGGCCAAGCTGCTGAACCTGGCCACCAACGTGGCCGCCATCATCCTGTTCGCGGCCAAGGGGCACGTGTGGTGGCACTTCGCGGTGCCGCTGGCGGTGGCCAACGTGGTGGGCAGCGTCATCGGCACGCACATGGCGCTCAAGCACGGTACGGGCTTCGTGCGCGGCATCTTCATCGTGGTGGTCAGCGCGCTCATTCTCAAGACGGGCTACGACGCCTTCCTGCGCTGAGAAAAAAAAGCCCAAGCGGGCCCGTTTTTTGCGCTCCGGCTCAGGGTTTGCGGGTGTGCATGGCCTCATGCACGCCTTTTATAATGTGGCAATCCCGTGACTGCCCGTCCCGCGGGCGGCCCACTGGCCGCTGGCTCCGGCTTCGCTAACCGCCAAGCCGGATTTTTTGTACCTGAAACCACCCTGCGCAGGAACAACAGAGATGAAGATGTTCAAGACGATCGCCACCGTAGTGGCAATGTGTGCCGCTTTTTCCGTGCAGGCCCGCACGCTGGAGGCCGTCAAGAAGGACGGCAAGATCATCATCGCCACCGAAGGCCAGTTCGCGCCCTTCAACTATTTCCAGGGCACCCAGCTCACGGGCTTCGAGATCGAAGTGGCCAACCTGGTCGCCAAGAAGATGGGCCTGAAGGTCGAATGGAAGACGCTGGGCTTCGACGCCCTGCTGACCGGCCTGGCGCAGGACCGCTGGGATGCCGTCATCGCCTCGCACGGCGTGACCGAAGAGCGCGCCAAGGCCGTCACCTTCGCCACGCCCCACTACTGCTCGGGCGGCATGATCATCGCCACCGACCCCAAGATCCGCACCGCCAAGGACCTCACCGGCAAGATCGTCGCCGTGCAGACCGGCACCAGCTACCTGGAGAACGTGCAGAAGGTCGCCGGCATCAAGGAAATGAAGAACTTCCCCACCGACGTGGACGCCCGCAGCGCGCTCACCTCCAAGCGCGTCGATGCCTGGGTGACCGACAAGTTCGTGGCCAAGGAAGTGGTCGCCAAGAACCCCAAGGCGGGCCTGAAGCTGGGCGACATGCTCTTCATCGAGAAGATCGCACCCGCCGTCTCCAAGGGCAACACCGGCCTGGCCGACGCATGGAACAAGGCCTTTGCCGAAGTGCTGGCCGATGGCAGCTACGCCGCCGTGTCCCAGAAGTACTTCAACGAAGACGTCCGCTGCGCGCCATAAGCCGCGGCGCCGGCTTCGGACCGCCTTCCTTCCATGCTCAATGCTCTGTGGCCACAGCACTGGACGCGCCAGCACCGCAGCAATGCGACGCTGGTCTCCGCCCTGCTGCTGATGGTGTTGGCGCTGGCCCTGCTGGGCCAGCTTCTTTCCTTCCTGCCTGACCCGATCGGACCGAACGCCCAGGCGTTCTCCGACGGCGCGCGCACCACGCTGTGGCTCACCCTGGTGAGCGGCAGCGTGGGCCTGGTGCTGGGCACCAGCGCCGCGCTGGCCCGCACCTCGCGCTGGATCGCGCTGCGCTGGGTCGCCGGGTTCTACATCTGGGTCATCCGCGGCACGCCGCTGCTGGTGCAGATCCTCTTCGTGTACTTCGCGCTGCCGGTGCTGGTGCCGGGGCTGAACCTGCCCGACTTCGCCGCCGCCGTGGTGGCGCTGGGCCTGAACGTGGGTGCCTACAACGCCGAGGCGGTGCGCGCCGGACTGCTGGCCGTGCCGCGCGGGCAGACCGAGGCGGCGCGGGCCCTGGGCCTGTCGCGCCTGCACGTGTTCTTCGACGTGGTGTTTCCGCAGGCCTTCAAGATCTCGCTGCCTCCGCTGGTGAGCAACTTCGTGGCGCTGCTCAAGGACTCGTCGCTGGCCTACGCCATCGGCGTGGTGGAGCTGACCAACGTGGGCAACCGCATCCAGTCGGCGACCTTCCAGCCCATCGCGACGCTCTCCACCGTGGCCATCACCTACCTGCTGCTGACCACGCTGGTCACGCAGATCTCCAACGCCGTCGAGTACCGCTTCGACGTGGAAGGACGGGCGCAATGAGCCAGGCCACGCCCTACATCGTCGCCGACTGCGTGTGCAAGTCGTTCGGCGCGCACCAGGTGCTCAAGGAGGTGTCCACCACCTTCAACACCGGCGAGGTGACGGTCATCATCGGCGCCTCGGGCTCGGGCAAGAGCACGCTGCTGCGGGCCATCAACCGGCTGGAGCCCCACGACAGCGGCCGCATCACCATCGGCGGCACCGAGGTGACGGACGACCAGCGCACGCTGCAAAAGCAGCGCAGCGAGGTCGGCATGGTGTTCCAGCAGTTCAACCTGTTCGGCCACATGAGCGTGCTGGACAACGTGACGCTGGCGCCCCGCCGCATCCACCGCACCCCGCGCGCCAAGGCCAACGAACAGGCCATGGCGCTGCTCAGGCGCGTGGGCATGCAGGACCATGCGCACAAGTACCCGTGGCAGCTGTCGGGCGGGCAGCAGCAGCGCGTGGCGATCGCCCGCGCGCTGGCCATGGCGCCCAAGGTGATGCTGTTCGACGAACCCACCTCCGCCCTCGACCCCGAGATGGTGCAGGAGGTGCTGGACGTCATGCGCGAACTGGCCCGTGGCGGCATGACCATGATCGTGGTCACGCACGAGATGGGCTTTGCGCGCGAGGTGGCCGACCGCGTGATGTTCTTCGACCAGGGCCGCATCGCGCACGACGCGCCGCCAGCCGAGTTCTTCGGCAACCCCGCCAGCGACCGCATCCGCGCCTTCATCGGCCGCATGGGTGCGTGAACCGGGGGAGGCGCACGCCTCCCCTTCCCGCCGGGCCACTGGCTTTTTCCGGCCCGCGCGCTCATCGGGTGCGCGGGCGCCTTGTCTCCATGAAACCTGAACGCCTGGGCCTGCTGGCCCTGCTGGCCGTGACCCTGGTGTGGGGCACGACCTTCCCCGCGATGAAGCTGCTGTCGGCGCACCTCGATGCGCTGCAGCTCATCTGGCTGCGCTTTGCCATCGCGCTGCTGGTGCTCGGCCCGCTGTGGCGCGGCATGCGCCGCGCCGAGGCGCGCTGGGGCCTCGCGCTCGGCCTGCTGCTGTTCCTGGCGTTCTGGCTTCAGATCGAAGGGCTGGCGCGCACCACCAGCAACCGCAATGCCTTCGTGACGGGGCTGAACGTGCTCGTGGTGCCGCTGCTGGCCATGGCCGTGCTGGGGCGGCGCTACGGCTGGCGCCTGTGGGCCGCCTGCGTGATGGCCCTGGCCGGCATGGCGCTGATGTTCCATGAGAACGACCCCTGGAACCTGGGCGATACGCTGACCTTCGCCAGCACGCTGTTCTATGCCCTGTACATCCTGGCGCTGGAAGAGTGCGCGCGCCGCACGGCCGCCGAACCCGTGCGCGCCACGCGCATGGCCGCGGCGCAGGCCACCATGATGCTGGCGGCCTCCAGCGTGCTGATCGCCGTGCGCCACGGGGGGCTGGGCAGCACGTGGGCGTCGCTTGCCACGCTCTCGGTGCCGTCGTGGATCGCCCTGGTGTACCTCGGCCTGCTGGCCAGCGTGGTGGTGGTGACGCTGCAGGCCTGGGGCCAGCAGCGCGTGGATGCGATGCGCAGCGCCATCGTGTTCGGGCTGGAGCCGGTGTTCGCCGCGCTCACCGCCTGGGTGCTGATCGACGAACGCCTGGGCATTGCCGGGGTGGCCGGCGCGGCGCTGATCGTGGCAGCGCTGATCTTCAGCCAGTGGCAGCCCGCACCGCGGCAAATCGCGGGTGCCGGCGGCGCGCAGCCCGGGAACTGACCGCGCCGGGCGGCGTCAGGGCTCGATGAGCGGCACGTCGGCCGCGCGCAGCGGCGTGCCGATGGGGGCTGCCGCCTGGCCCTTGCGCACCGCAGCCATGTCCTGCTCGTTGGGGTAGTCGCCCTGCAGCCAGTAGTCGAACACGCGCCGCGCGATGGGCGCGGCATGCGCGGCGCCGAAGCCGGCGTTCTCCACGATCACGGCCAGCGCCAGGCGCGGGTTTTCGGCCGGGGCGAAGGCGGCGAACAGCGAGTGGTCGCGCTGGTGGTCCTCCAGCGCCTTGGCGTTGTACTTGACGTTCTGCCCCAGGCTCACCGCCTGCGCCGTGCCGGTCTTGCCGGCCGAGGTGTAGGGCGCGCCCGCGAACACGCGCGTGCCGGTGCCGCCCTTGTTCACCGCGACGAGCGCATTGCGCACGATCTCCACGTTCTTCGGCGAAAAGCCCAGGTCCTGCCCCGGGGGCTGCTGCACCTCGGTGATCTGGCCCGTCACCGTGTCCTTGATGGCCTTGATGAGGTGGGGCCGATAGCGCGTGCCGCCGTTGGCCAGCGTGGCCTCCGCCAGCGCCAGCTGCAGCATGGTGAAGTTGTTGTATCCCTGCCCGATGCCCAGCGACACCGTCTCGCCCGAGTACCAGCGGCGCATCTCGGGGCGCCGGTAGGTGTTGCGCTTCCACTCGGTGCTGGGCAGCACGCCGCGCACCTCGCCGTTGATGTCGATGCCCGTGGCCTGCCCGAAGCCGAGCGGCTTCATGAAGTCGTGGATGGTGTCCACGCCCATGTCCACGGCCAGCGAATAGAAATACGTGTTGCTGGAGAACTGGATGGCGCGGTGCATGTCCACGCCGCCCAGCCCGCCCTCGTGGCTGCGGAAGGTGTGGCCGCCGTAGGTGTAGAAGCCCGGGTCGTTGTACACCTGGGTGGGCGAGCGCTTGTTCAGCTGCAGCGCCCCCAGCGCCATGAAGGGCTTGTAGGTCGAGCCCGGCGGGTAGGTGCCGCGCAGCGCGCGGTTGAGCAACGGCTTGTCGATCGACTCGTTGAGCGCCTGCCAGTTCTCGCTGTCGATGCCCTCCACGAACAGGTTCGGATCGAACGTGGGCTTGCTCACCAGCGCCACGACCTCGCCGTTGCGCGGGTCGATGGCCACCAGCGCGCCGCGCCGCTCGCCGAACATGTCCTCGATCATCTTCTGCAGCTTGATGTCGATGGACAGCATCACCGTGTTGCCAGGCGTGGCCGGGTGGCTGGCCAGCCGGCGCACGGCGTGGCCGCCGGCGGAGGTCTCCATGCGCTCCACGCCGGTCTGGCCGTGCAGGGTGCTCTCGAAGCCCTGCTCCACGCCCAGCTTGCCGATGTGGTCGGTGCCGCGGTAGTTGGCCGCGTCTTCGGAGTCGTCGATGCGCTCCTTCTCGCGCTGGTTGATGCGACCGATGTAGCCGATCGCGTGGCTGGCCACCTCGCCCATGGGGTAGTTGCGAAACAGCCGGGCCTTGATGTCCACGCCGGGAAACCGGTAGCGCTGCGCCGTGAAGCGCGCCACTTCCTCATCGGACAGGCGCGTGCGGATGGGCAGCGATTCGAAGTTGCGCGACTCGTCCATGAGCCGCTTGAACCGGCGCCGGTCACGCGGGTGGATGTCCAGCACCTTGGACAGGGCATCGATGGTGTCGTCCAGCGACTCGACCTTGGAGGGCGTGATCTCCAGCGTGTAGGCCGAATAGTTGGTGGCCAGCACCACGCCGTTGCGGTCCAGGATGAGGCCGCGGTTGGGCACGATGGGCACCACGGCCGTGCGGTTGCTCTCGGCCTGCTCGGCGAGGTCGTCGTGGCGCACCACCTGCAGGTACACCAGCCGCGCCACCACCAGGCACAGCGCCATCAACACGACCAGCGCCACCACGAACACGCGGGTGCGGAAACGCGACGCATCGGCTTCGGTGTTGCGCAGTTCGGTCATGTCGGCAAAGAAACGGTCAGATCAGGGGGCTGGCGGCGATTCGCGCTCACAGCGGGCGGTTCTCGTCGCGGTCGGGCGGACGGCGCTGCGGCGCCAGCAGTATCCAGCTGGCGAGCGGCCACAGCAAGGCCTCCAGGCACGGCGCCACCAGGCCTTCGAAGCCGGGCAGGATGCCGCCCGACACGATGCGGATCAGCAGCTCGATCGCATGGGCCGCGATGAACAGCGGAAACACCTGCAGCGCCTGCGACGGCACGCTGAACCACAGCAGGCGGCGGTGCATGTACAGGGCGCCGTACATCAGGGCGCAATAGGCCAGGGCATGCTGGCCGAGCAGCGCGGTCTGGTACACATCCATGCACAGCCCCATGGCAAAGGCCACGCCCATGCCCACGCGCTGGGGCTGGTGCACGCCCCAGAACACGAGCAGCACCATCACGAGGTCGGGCGTCCACACCACGCGCCCGAGCGGCAGCATGTTGAACGCCAGCGCCACCAGCAGGCTGCCGACGATGAACAGGGGGCGGACCGGCAGCAGCAGTTGCTGCCCGCGGGGCATGATCATGCGGACCTCCCGGGACGGGATGCGGCGGCCACGGCAGGCCCGCGGGGGCGCAGGGCAGCGCGGATCATCGGCGCCCCTTGCGCACCGGCGCGGCGGGCGCAGG
>NZ_BAAJYT010000181.1:0-7641 GCF_057541515.1 Acidovorax sp. KNOB132 | reverse complement strand
CTGGCGCAGCGCCTGCGCCAAGGCCGCCAGGGCGGCGGTCACGTCGCCGGCCGGGGCATCGAGCTGCCATGCAGCCGCACCGTAATGCTCCTTTTTTGATAGCAAACAGGGCAAACAATCCCCCGGCGTGAGGGCGATTTCATCCAGAACGCCCTCGGCCACCGAGCCCACGGCATGCCCGGCCACCACGAACGGCAGGCGCGGTGCGGCGGGGGGCTGCTGCGCCTGGCGGCGCGCGGCGGGCACCCAGCCCGGCACGGGCTTCCCGCTCATTCGAGGGTGAGGATGGTGCAGCCCGTGGTCTTGCGGGCCTCCAGGTCGCGGTGCGCCTGCTGCACGTCGCGCAGGGGGTAGCGCTGCTCGATGTGGATCTTGACCGCGCCGCTTTGCACCACCGCGAACAGGTCGTCCGCCATGGCCTGCGTGGCCTCGCGCGTGGCGATGTGGGTGAAGAGCGTCTGCCGCGTGACGTACAGCGAACCCTTGGCGCCCAGCAGGCCGGGCGGGAACGCCGGCACCGGGCCCGAGGCATTGCCGAAGGTGGCCATGAGGCCGAAGGGCCGCAGGCAGTCGAGCGACTTCTCCCAGGTGTCCTTGCCCACGGAGTCGTACACCACCTTCACGCCCTTGCCGCCGGTGATGTCCTTCACGCGCGCGGCGAAGTCCTTGGTGCGGTAGTTGATGGCGTGGGCCGCGCCGTTGGCGAGCGCGAGGCGGCATTTTTCGTCGCTGCCGGCCGTGCCGATGAGCTGCAGGCCCAGGGCCTTGGCCCACTGGCAGGCGATCAGGCCCACGCCGCCGGCGGCCGCGTGAAAGAGCACGTGGTCGCCGGGCTGCAGGCCCTCGGCGGGCAGGGTCTTCTTGAGCAGGTACTGCGCCGTGAGGCCCTTGAGCATCATGGCCGCGCCGGTCTCGAAGCCGATGGCGTCGGGGAGCTTGCAGACGGTCTTGGCGGGCATCACACGCACTTCGGAGTAGCTGCCGGGCGGGTTGCTGGCGTAGGCCGCGCGATCGCCGGCCTTCAGGTGCGTGACGCCCTCGCCCACGGCTTCGACGATGCCCGCGCCCTCCATGCCGAGGGTGGCCGGCATGGACAGCGGATAGAGGCCCGTGCGGTGGTACACGTCGATGAAGTTCAGGCCCACCGCATGGTGGCGGATGCGGATCTCGCCCGGGCCGGGGTCGCCGACGGCCACATCGACGACATGGAGTTCTTCGGGGCCGCCATGCTGGCGGATCTGTACGGCAAGGCTCATGGGGAACACTCCTGCAAGCTGAGAAGGGGGAAGGAACGAGAGAACGAAAAGCGGGCGACCGGCTGACGGAAAGCGGGTGAATCCTGCCATGTTTTGCCGCGGCCTGCCGGAGCGAGGCGCTACAGTCCTCGCCCATGACGCAACGACTCACCCCGGGCACGATCGCCCTGCTGGCCACCGCGCCGCTGCTGTGGGCCGGCAACGCGGTGGTGGGCCGGCTGGTCCACACGCTGGTGCCGCCCGTCACGCTGAACTTCATGCGCTGGGCGCTGGCATTCCTGGTGCTGCTGCCGCTGGCGTTCCGCGTGCTGGGGCCGCAAAGCCCGCTGTGGCCGCACTGGCGGCGCTATGCAGCGCTCGGGCTGCTGGGCATCGGCTGCTACAACGCGCTGCAGTACATGGCGCTGCAGACCTCCACGCCGCTGAACGTGACGCTGGTGGGCTCCAGCCTGCCGCTGTGGATGCTGACGGTGGGCGCGCTGTGCTTCGGCGCGCCCGTGCGGCGCCCGCAACTCATCGGCGCGGTGCTGTCCATGGCCGGGGTGCTGCTGGTGCTGAGCCGGGGCGAATGGGGCCAGCTGCTCGCGCTGCGCCTGGTGCCCGGTGACCTGTTCATGGTGCTGGCGACGATCTCCTGGGCGTTCTACAGCTGGCTGCTGTCGCGCACGCACGAGCCGGCCACGGTGCGCTCGGACTGGGCGGCGTTCCTGATGGCGCAGATGGTGTTCGGCCTGGCCTGGTCGGGCGCGTTCGCCAGCGGCGAATGGGCGCTGGGCCACACGCACATCGAATGGGGCTGGCCGCTGGCCGCGGCGCTGGCCTTCATCGCGCTCGGGCCGGCCATCCTCGCCTACCGGTGCTGGGGCGTGGGCGTGCAGCGCGCGGGCCCGGCGGTGGCGGGGTTCTTCATCAACCTCACGCCGCTCTTTGCCGCCGTGATGTCGGCGATGTTCCTGGGCGAGACGCCGCGCCCCTACCACGCGGCGGCGTTCCTGCTGATCGTGGGCGGCATCGTCGCCTCGTCCCGGCCCCACAAGGCCTGACCGGCCATCCGAGGCAAAACGGCCTCCAGCGCAATCGATACTAGGGCATACCGCTATTAAAAATATAGCAAACCAGCGATCCCCCCGCGGGCCGGGTCGCTGACGCGGCCGGCCCGACGCACGGGCGCGGCCGGTTCAGAGCGGCCCGGGCAGGGGTGCGCTCGGCGCGGCGGTGCTGGCAAAGCGCTCCACCAGTTCCCCGACCGGCAGGGGGCGTGCGAAAAGATAGCCCTGGTACAGGTCGCAGCCGTGCAGCGCCAGGAAGTCCTTTTGCTCGACGGTCTCCACGCCTTCGGCGATCACCTGCAGCTCCAGATTGCGCGCCATGCCGATGATGGTCTGCACGATCACGTCGTCGGTGGGGCGCACGCCCAGGTTGCGCACGAACGACTGGTCGATCTTGAGCTGGTGCAGCGGCAGCCGCGTGAGGTAGGCCAGCGACGAATAGCCGGTGCCGAAATCGTCCACCGAAAAGCGCACGCCCTTGGTGCGCAGCAGGTGCATCTTGGCGACCGAGTCTTCCACGTTGTCCAGCACCAGCGACTCGGTCAGTTCCAGCTCCAGCAGGTGCGGGCGGATGCCGGTCTCCTGGATCACCTCGACCACGCCCGCCACGAAGTCGGGGTGGCGGAACTGCCGTGCGCTCACGTTCACCGACACGTGCACGTTGCGCAGGCGCGGATCGCGCTGCCATTCGGCCAGCTGCTCGCAGGCCGTGCGCAGCACCCACATGCCGATGGGCACGATCAGCTCGCTCTCCTCGGCCACCGCGATGAAGTGGCCGGGGGCCACCAGGCCGCGCTCGGGGTGCTGCCAGCGCAGCAGCGCCTCCACGCCCACCATGGTGCCGGGCAAGGTGAACTGCGGCTGGTAGTGCAGCACGAACTGGCCCTGCTGGATGGCGACCTGCAGGTCCACTTCGAGCTGCGCGCGCTGGGTGATGACCACCTGCATCTGCGGATCGAAAAAGCACAGGCCGTGGCCGCGCCGGGCCTTGACCTGGTACATGGCGATGTCGGCCTGCTTGAGCAGCTCGGCCGCCGACTGCCGCGAGTCGCCGAACACGGTGGCGCCGATGCTGCAATTGCTGTGGTGCGTCTGCGCCCGCAGCTGGTAGGGCTTGCTGAGCGCCAGCAGGATCTTCTCGCCGATGCGCCGCGCCAGCGTGGCGGCCTCCTGCGGGTCGCGCGCCAGGTCGCACAGCATGACCACGAACTCGTCGCCGCCCAGCCGCGCCACGGTGTCGGTGGTGCGCACGCAGTCCTTCAGGCGCACCGCCACCTGCTGCAGCAGCAGGTCGCCCACTTCGTGGCCCTGCGTGTCGTTGAGGGTCTTGAAATGGTCCAGGTCGAGGAACAGCAGCGCCCCCAGTTCGCGCGAGCGCGCCGCCGTGGCGGCGGCCTGGTTGAGCCGGTCCAGCAGCAGGCGCCGGTTGGGCAGGCCGGTCAGCAGGTCGTAGAAGGCGAGGTTCTCGATCTCGGCGCTGGCCAGGCGCAGGTCGGTCACGTCGTGGTAGGAAATCATCAGGCCGCCCTCGGGCGTGGCGCGCTCGGTGATCTGGATGAAGTGCCCGTTGGGCAGCATCTGCTCGTGCGTGCCCTCCGGGTGGCGCTGCAGCGCCAGGCGCTGGTCGACCCATTCGCGCCTTTGCCGCTCGGTGGCCTCGGGCAGGTGGTGCAGCACCGTCGCCTCCAGCAGCGCGCGAAACGGCAGGCCCTCGGTCATCACGCCGCGCAGCCAGGGAAACATGTCCTCGAAGCGGCGGTTCCATTGCAGCACCTCCAGGTTGCGGCCCAGCAGCACGAAGCCGGTGACCATGGAGCCCAGCGCCTGGTCGAGCGTGGCCTTGGAACTGGCCAGCGCCACGCGCGCGCGGTTCATGCGCGTGAGGTAGGCGATGGTGAACAGCCCCGCAGCAGCCACGGTCACGCCAAAGAACAGCGCCACGAGCAAGATGGCCGTGCGCTCGCTGCGCCAGGACGACAGCGCCGCCGCCTCGGGCAGGCTGGCCGAGATCCAGAAATCCGGATACAGGATGGGCCGAGCGACCACCAGCGACGACACGCCGGTGATGCGGGCGCCCTGGCCCCAGGCGCTGATGGGCACGCCGACCTCGCTCAGCGGATGCACCCGCGCGCGGTGGCGCGCATCGCCCCGGCCCGAGAACCCCAGCAGCATCTGCCCCTGCCCGCGCTCCAGCGTGACCTCCAGACCGGCAATGTCCACCGCCTGCGTGAGCACCGACACCAGCATGCTGGTGGGCACCTGGGCCACGGCGATCAGGCGCTCTCCGCCCAGTGAGCGCACGTGGCGGGCCACGTACACCACGCGCTCGGAACTGGCGAAGCTGATGGTCGGCACGCTGATCGCCAGCGTGGGCACGGGCTGGCCCATGACCTCCTCGAAGAAGCCCGAGGGCAGCTCCATTCCCACGCGGGCGCCGGCCGCATCCGACGAGGCGACCATCTTGCGCTGCCCATCCAGCAGGGCCACGTAGCGCACCATGAGGTTCTGGCGGGCGGCCGCGCGCAGCAGTTGGCTCACCGCGCCGGGATCGCGGGATTCGTGCACCTGCTCGCGCATCGCCATGAGGTCGGCGGTGCTGGCCAGCAGTACATCCAGGCCAAGCAGCGACCGGTTGACCGCGGCCTCGGCGCCGGTGGCAAAGCGCGTGACCTGCGCCTCGCTCTCGGCCAGCGCCGAGTGCCGCGTGCTCCATACCAGCCATGCAGCCGCCCCCGTCAGGGCCAGCAGGAACAAGGCCACGACGCCGCCCACGGCGATGCGGATGCGCCTGGAAATGGAGGACATCACGGGGCCCGTGGGGCGGCGATGCCGCGCGCGGGGCCGACCGTACGGTTCCAGAGATCCACGCAGGCGGGGCCGCAGCGCCGCTGCCAGTTCGCCAGCACGGTGGTGCGCAGGATCTCCACGCGCCGCGCATCGTCGGCCGCCGACACCGGCACCACCACCATGGAACCCTTGGCGCCCTTCACGCAGGTGGGCCGGCCCGTGTTGCACGCGAGCCCCTCGGTCGTCTCGCGCTCGGCATCGGCCCAGATGGCGGCCTCCAGCCGGGGCACCTCGCGCTGCAGCAGGGTGCGCAGGTCGGGGGGCAGCGAGTTCCACACGTCGCGGTTGGCCCCGAAGATCGACAGGCCCCAGGTGAGCGGCATGGGATAGACGTACTGGGTCACCTCGTACAGCCCCAGGGTGTTGCCCGACATGGTGCCGGTCACGGCGCATTCGCTGTCGCCGGCCTTGAGGCTGGCCACCATCTGGCCGAAGCCCGTGTGCACCGGAATGCCGCCCACCGCGCTGATGAAGTCTGCCTGCGAGGCCGAGGCCACGCGGATGCGCCGGCCGGACAGGTCGGCCAGGCCCGTCATGGCGTTCTTGCAGAAGATCACCTGGGCCGGATAGACGTAGATGGCCAGCATCTCCATGTTGCGCTCCTGGCGCAGCGACGCCTGGAGATAGGGTCGAAACGCGGCGACCGTGGTGCGCAGGCTGGCGATGTCGGGACTCAGGCCCGGCAGATCGGGCGCCGTGTACTGCGGGTACTGCGCGGTGAGGGAACTCATCAGCACGGTGCCGAAGGGCACCACGCCCAGCTCGACCAGGCGCAGCATCTCCATGCCCGGCACACCCGCGCGGTCGAAGGGCACGATGGTGGAAGAAAAACGGCCATTGCTGAGCCGGGCCAGCTCCTGCGTCCAGAACGGTGCCTCGCGCTGCGTGTACTGCGACAGGGCACCCAGGCTGCCGACCACGCGCAGCATGAACGGCGCAGGGGTGGGGGCCGGTGCCGATGCGCCCGGCCCGCCGGCGCTGGCGGCCGGGGGACTCTGGGCGTGCCCTGTCAAAGTAGCGCAGCAGAGCCAGGCCAGTGCCAGTCGGCACAGTGCGCGGGTCAGGAAAAGGTGTTGCATGAAGGAACGCCGTGGTTCTTGTTGCCGTGTCGCCGCCAGAGATTTCTCCCTCCCCGGCTTTTGTACCATCTTGCCGCGATTTGACCAATGGGCAGCGACCCAGGAGCGATCCGTTTGACAACACCCGCGCGCACGGCACGGTGCGCCACCGGATGCCCGGCGGCCGGCCGCCGCCGGCACGCGTTCACCCACCCGCGGTTCAGAGCCAGCCCGCCCGCCGGAAGCGGTAGTACAGGTAGCCGCACACGCTGAGGATGAGCACCAGCGCCGCCGGGTAGCCGTAGGTCCACTTCAGCTCGGGCATGCCCTCGAAGTTCATGCCCCAGATGCCGGCGAACGCGGTGCAGACCGCGAAGATGCTGGCCCAGGCCGCCAGGCGCTTGGTGATCTCGTTCTCCTCGATCGTCACCATCGAGAGGTTCACCTGGATAGCGGTGCCGATGGTGTCGCGCATGGCGTCGATCGAGCCGTTGATGCGGCTCAGGTGGTCGAGCACGTCCCGGAAGTAATCCTGCGAGCCCATGCACACCTGGGGCACACGCCCGCCGTGCAGCTTGCCCACCCCTTCCATCAGCGGCGCCACCGCCCGCTTGAGCACCATGGCACGGCGCTTGAGTTCGTAAAGGCGCTGGATGTTGTTGTGCGGCGCGCCCTTGGTGAAGATCTGCTGCTCGATCTGCTCGAGCTCCACCTCCAGCGCGTCGATCACCGGAAAGTAGCGGTCCACCACCGCGTCCAGCAGGGCGTACAGCACGAAGCCCGACCCGGTGCGCAGCAGTTCCGGCTGGCGCTCGCAGCGCTCGCGCACGCCCAGGAACCCGAGCTTGCTGCGGTTGCGCACCGACAGCACGTAGTTGCTGCCGACGAAGACATCGACCTCGCCCACGTTGATGCCGCCCTGCTCCGCGTCGGGCTCGACCAGGTGCAGGACGGCGAACAGCGAGTTGCCGTATTCCTCGATCTTGGGGCGCTGGTGGCCGTGCTGGGCATCCTCCACGGCGAGTTCGTGCAGGCCGAACTCCTGCTGCATCTCTGCAAGCTCCTGCGGCGTGGCATCGGCCAGGGCCACCCAGACGAAGCAGCCTGGCAGGGAGACGTAATCGCTGATGTGGTCGACCGAGATATCGGCCAGCTTGGCACCGTTTTGGTAGGCAACGCAATTGATCAGCATGGGGCAATTCAGGTCGACGGCAACGGCCTGGATCTTGCCATGCCGGCGCTACGTTCCGGCGCTCCCGAGGTCCCTGGGCGGCAGCGGCAGAAAAGCCTGCAGACGCGCGTCGTAGTCCCAGCGCGTCAGCCGGTGGCGCGCGGGCAGCACCTCGGCGCCGGACCGCACGGGCGCGGGGCGCTCCAGCGTCACCAGGCTGTTGGGCGCATGGGCGCGCAGGCGCACCGACACGGCCGTGC
>NZ_BAAJYT010000180.1:0-7660 GCF_057541515.1 Acidovorax sp. KNOB132 | reverse complement strand
GGCGATGGCGATGGCGATGGGGATGGGGCTGGCGTGGGCGCTGGAGCTGGGGTGCCGCCGGGCGGCGTGGTCACATCGCCCCCACCTCCACCACCGCCGCATGCGGTCAGGGAGGCGGCGGTCAATGCGGCGAGGGCTGCGAAAGCGGCGGTAGCGCGGAATGAATGGAAACTGGTGGGCATGGGGTCTCGGGATGGGTCGCCGCTCCGCGGCGCCGCGCACCATGCGCCGCACCGCCGACTGGCAGGTTGGGATGTGCAGACGGTATCCGTGGCCTCCTTGCCGCGGTACCCCACCCAGGGAGCGCAGATGAAAGCAAGTGTTAGTAGGGATATCCCTGATGGCCGACCGTCATCCCGCCATGAGCTTTTGCACCAGGTCGGCCGCCGTGGAGGCTGCGTATTTGCGCATGAGGCGCGCGCGGTAGATCTCCACCGTGCGGTGGCTGATGTCGAGCGCACGGCCGATCTCCTTGGAGGTCAGGCCGTCCAGCAGCCGCGCCGCCACCTCGCGCTCGCGTCCGGTCAGTTCGGCCTTGACCGAGCGCTGCGAGCTGAGGTCTTCGAAACTCCAGATGCCCGATTCGTGCGGGGTTTCGCGATTGAGCGCCCGGCCCGAGACATGGCACCAGAACACCTCGCCGCTGGCCCGCTTCATGATGCGGTTGTCGGCATAGTGGCCCCGCGCATTCAGGATGGGCTCCATGTGCTTGCCCAGGCGCTCGTATTCGTCCGCGCTGGGATACAGAATCCGGAAAGACTGGCCGATCAGCACCTCGCGCGAGGCGCCGAACATCTCGCACACCTGGCGATTGCAGTCGACCATGGTGCGGTTGCGCGAAATGACCAGACCCACCGGGGCCATTTCGAAAGCGAGGCGGTAATCGGCGACATCCATGGAAGTATTTAGGGAGAACTACGTAGCAGGGTACGTAGTATCGTAGCGGCCATCCAACCTGATGTTGAGGAGTCTCCAATGAACAAGCTTTTTCCCACCGCGGCCGAGGCGCTCAAGGGCGTCGTGGCCGGCGGCCAGATGCTGGCCGTCGGCGGCTTCGGGCTCTGCGGCATACCCGAGGCGCTGATCGACGCCCTGCGCGACAGCGGCGTCAAGGACCTCACCGTCATCTCCAACAACGCCGGCGTGGACGGCTTCGGCCTCGGCAAGCTGCTGGAGACGCGCCAGATCAAGAAGATGATCTCTTCCTATGTGGGCGAGAACAAGGAGTTCGAGCGCCAGTACCTCGCCGGCGAGCTGGAGCTGGAATTCACCCCACAGGGCACGCTGGCCGAGAAGCTGCGGGCGGGAGGCGCCGGCATTCCGGCCTTCTTCACCAAGACCGGCGTCGGCACCATGGTGGCCGAGGGCAAGGAACTGCGCGAATTCGACGGCGAAACCTATGTGATGGAGCGCTCGCTGGTGCCCGATGTGTCGCTCGTCAAGGCCTGGCGCGCCGACAAGTCCGGCAACCTGCAGTTCCGCCTGACCGCGCGCAACTTCAACCCCGCGGCCGCCACGGCCGGCAAGGTCTGCATCGTCGAGGTGGAGGAGGTCGTGGAGACGGGCGACATCGCGCCGGACGATGTGCACCTGCCCGGCATCTACGTGCACCGCATCGTGCACAACCCCAACCCTGAAAAGCGCATCGAAAAGCGCACCGTGACCGCCGCGCCCGTTGATGTGGCCGCTGCCAAGGTCGAGGCCCAGGCCGTGATCGCGCAGGCCGCTGCCACCAGCGAAGCCGTGCCCACGGTGACGGTGCCCGTCAACAAGAAAGAAGGAGCCTGAGATGCCCTGGACCCAAGACCAGATGGCCGCGCGCGCGGCACAAGAACTCGAAGACGGCTTCTACGTGAACCTGGGGATCGGCATCCCCACGCTGGTGGCCAATTTCACGGGCGACAAGGAAGTGTGGCTGCAGTCGGAGAACGGCATGCTGGGCATCGGCCCATTCCCCACCGAAGACGCCGTGGACGCCGACCTCATCAATGCCGGCAAGCAGACCGTCACCACCATCAAGGGCTCTTCCATCTTCGGCAGCGACCAGTCGTTCGCCATGATTCGGGGCGGCAAGATCAACCTGTCGATCCTTGGCGCCATGCAGGTGAGCGAGAAGGGCGATCTGGCCAACTGGATGATCCCCGGCAAGATGGTCAAGGGCATGGGCGGTGCGATGGACCTGGTGGCCGGCGTCAAGCGCGTCATCGTGCTCATGGAGCATGTGGCGCGCAAGAAGGACGGCACCGAAGACCTCAAGATCCTGCCCCAATGCACGCTGCCCCTCACCGGCGTGGGCGTGGTGGACCGCATCATCACCGACCTGGCCGTGATGGACGTCACGCCCAAGGGGCTGCACGTGGTCGAACTCGCGCCGGGCGTGACTTTCGAAGCGCTGCAGGCCAAGACGGGCGTCACGTTGCTGCCGGCCTGAGGCTGTCCTGTCGGCACGCCGGACAGGCGGGCGAGCGGCCCGGGTTTTGATGGCTCCCGGGCTTTCCGGTGGGCCGCCACAGGCAACCGCCGCCAGCGCTGCCGAAGCCCGCGGCAGGCCGTTGCTAGCACAGCAATGGCCTTCTTTGAATAGGTGGAATCGGCTAAATGTCAGCACAAGTAACAAGGCGGCTGATATGCTGGACCATTGCCGCGCGCGCCAGACGGTCGTCTGCACGTGCTGAACCCTGATCTGTGAAGGACCTGCCATGCTGTCGACCCCCGCTTCCGCCTCTCCCCGCCATGCCACGGGTGCCGCCGCCAACGCAGCGGAGTACCTCACCTTTCGTCTGGGGCAGGAGGAATACGGCATCGACATCCTGCGCGTGCAGGAAATCCGCTCGTACGAGCAACCCACCCGCATGGCCCACGCGCCGGACTTCATCAAGGGCGTGATCGATCTGCGCGGCGTGATCGTCCCCATCGTCGATCTGCGGCTGAAGCTGCGCTGCGCGCAGGCCGAGTACACCGATTTCACCGTCGTCATCATCCTCAACGTGGGCGGCACGGTGATGGGCGCCGTCGTGGATGCGGTGGCCGACGTCGTTCCCCTGCAGGCCGAGGCCATCCGGCCGGCGCCGCAGTTCCAGGGCGAGGTGGATTCGGCCTTCGTGACCGGCATTGCCAGCGTCGGCGAGCGCATGCTCATCATGATGGACATCGAATCCCTGCTCAGCAGCGCCGAAATGGGACTGGTGCGCTCGGCTGCCGTGGCGTAGCCCGTTGCCAAGGTCAGGAGTGTTTGCTATATTTTTTGTAGCGATATGCCCTAGTGGATATTGCGCTGGACGGGCTTTTGACTCTTGAACCCGGCGGGCTGTGCCGCCGCCGCGGCCCCAGTTCTGGCCGGGGCGGGCGCCTGCGCTTTCATGCGCTTCGGGTCACCGGCCCGTCTTGAACGGGTTGCGCGACTGCAGTTCCTCCAGATACTGCGCCACGCCTTCCCCCTCGCGCTCTAGGAACCGGTCCACCGCCTCGGCAAAAGCGGGATGGGCGAGCCAGTGGGCGCTCGTGGCCTGCACCGGCAGCAGGGCCCGTGCCATCTTGTGCTCGCCCTGGGCGCCGCCCTCGAAGCGCTGCACGCCATGCGCGATGCACCACTGCAGCGGCTGGTAGTAGCAGGCCTCGAAATGCAGGCAGTCCACCCGCTCCAGCGCTCCCCAGTAGCGGCCGAACGCCACCAGTTCCGGGTCTTTTGTGCCTTGTGCCCTAGTATCGCTTGCCCCAACTGCTATCAAACTGCTAGCAATGGGGTGTCCGCCGCGTTCGGCGATGAACAGCACCCAGGCCTCGGGCATGTCGGCGGCCATGCGGGCGAAGAATTCGCGCGTGAGGTAGGGCGGGTTGCCGTGCTCCAGGTAGGTGCGCTCGTAGCAGCGGTAGAAGAAATCCCAGTCGTCTGTCGTGATGTCGGTGCCCCGCATCCAGCGGAACGCCACGCCCGCGTCGGCCACTCGGCGCCGCTCCTGCCGGATCTTCTTGCGTTTGTCCTGCGACAGGCTGGCCAGGAAATGGTCGAAGGATTCGAACGGCCGTTCGCCGGCAGGCGAGGGTGCTTCGCCGCTCGCGTCGGCCATCGGCCCGGCCCCCTCGCGTGCGGACGGGGTCGCCCCCTCGGCCGGTGAGGCGAGCGCGCCGGCGCCGTGCGGGGGCGCCGAGTTCTGCCAATGAAACTGCACCGTGTGCCGCAGCATCAGCCCCGCTGCCTGCGCGGCCTCGACATCCTGCGGGGCGGTGAACAGCAGGTGCAGCGACGACAGGCCCGCCTCTTCGCACCACTGCACCAGCGCCCGCACCAGCGCATGCCGCGCCGCCGCGTCCACGGCCAGCAACCGCGCTCCGGGCACGGGGGTGAAGGGCACGGCCACGACGGCCTTGGGGTAGTAGTCCATGCCGTGGCGCGCATAGGCACCCGCCCAGCCCTGGTCGAACACGTATTCCCCGTAGGAGTGCGGCTTGGCATACACCGCGCACGCGCCCTGCAGCACCTCCTCCCGCCAGAGCGTGCAGAACACGGGCGTCCAGCCGGTTTCCGGCACCGCGCTGCTGCTGCTGTGCAGCGCCGAAAGGTAGGCGTGGCGCATGAAGGGGGTGGCGTGGGGCTGGGTGGCCAGGAGCGCATCCCAGGCATCGGCGCCCACGTCGTCGGGAGACGGGTGCAGGCGCAGAACGTAGGCGGTATCGGCGGGTTGGGACAAGGCGGCGTGCGGTCGTTGGAGGGGGGACGCCATCATGGCCCAAACCGGGCTTCGCCGCCGCGGGGAGGTATGGCATCCACACCAGTCCGTGTGCCTAAAAAGAGGGCACGGGGACATTCTTTCAGGCCTGACAAGGAGTTAGGACCGCCTTACAGGGCAAGCCACGACTTATCCACAGAGTTTTCCAGTGCCCGCGGGGATAACGCAGGGCCTTGTGGCGCAAGGCGCCATCGTGCAGGACGCGGGTGACATAATCGTTCGAGTCCTTTTTCCATCCCCGTATGCCATTCGTCATCAGCGTTGCCCAGCTCAATTTCGTGGTGGGCGATCTGCCGGGCAATGCCCGCAAGATCATCGCCTGCGCCCAGCAAGCCCATGCCGCCGGCGCGCGCCTGCTGCTCACGCCCGAGTTGTCGCTGTGCGGTTATGCCGCCGAAGACCTCTACCTTCGCCCCGCTTTTCTGTCGGGTTGCGAGGATGCACTGGCAACGGTGGCGCGGGAGACGGCGCGGTTCGAGGGCTTGGCCATCGTGGTCGGGCATCCTCAGCGGGCCGAAGCGGATGGCGAAGGCCTTTGCTACAACGCGGCCAGCGTGCTGCGCGATGGGGTGGTCGAGCAGACCTACCTCAAGCAGGAACTGCCGAACTACGACGTGTTCGACGAGCGGCGCTACTTCTTGCCAGGCGACGGCACCTGCCTCTTTGACGTGGAGGGCGTGCGCGTCGGCCTGCTGATCTGCGAGGACGCCTGGTTCGAAGGCCCCGCCCGTCGGGCGGCGCAGGCGGGGGCGCAGTTGCTGGTCACCATCAACGCGTCGCCGTTCCACCTGGGCAAAAGCGCCGAGCGTGAGCAGATCATGCGCGAGCGTGTCACGGAGACCGGCCTGCCGCTGGTCTATGCCCACCTGGTCGGTGGCCAGGATGAGGTGCTCTTCGAAGGCCGTTCCTTTGCCCTGCAGTCCAATGGTTTCGTGGCCGCGCGTGCGCCCGGATTCGAGGAAGCCTGCTTTCCGGTCCGCGTGGACGTCGCGCAGGGTGCGATCGAATTGAAGGCCGAAGTCGCGCCGCTGCCCGCGCTGGAGTCCGATCTGTGGAGCGCGCTGGTCATGGGGGTGCGCGACTATGTCGGCAAGAACGGCTTTCCCGGCGCGCTGCTGGGGCTGTCGGGCGGCATCGATTCCGCGCTGGTCCTGGCCATCGCCGTGGATGCGCTGGGCGCTGACAAGGTGCGCGCCGTGATGATGCCTTCGCCCTACACCGCGGACATCAGCTGGATCGACGCGCGCGACATGGCCGAGCGTCTGGGCGTGCGCTACGACGAAATCTCGATCGCCCCGCAATTCGAGGCGTTCAAGGCCGCGCTGGCGCAGGAGTTCGCCGGCCTGTCCGAAGACACCACCGAGGAAAACCTGCAGGCTCGCATCCGCGGCACGTTGCTCATGGCGCTGTCCAACAAATTCGGCGCGGTGGTGCTCACCACCGGCAACAAGAGCGAGATGGCGACGGGCTACTGCACACTCTACGGCGACATGGCCGGAGGGTTTGCCGTCATCAAGGACGTGGCCAAGACGGCCGTGTTCTCGCTGGCGCGCTGGCGCAATGCCAATGACCCCTTTGGAACCGGCGCGCAGCCCATTCCCGAACGGATCATCACGCGCCCGCCGAGCGCCGAACTGCGCCCCGGCCAGAAGGACCAGGACAGCCTGCCGCCCTACGAGGTGCTCGACGCGATCGTCGCACGGTACATGGAAAACGACGAGCCCATCGATGCCATCGTGCAGGCCGGCTATGACCGGGCCGACGTGGAGCGCGTGACGCGCCTCATCCAGCTCAATGAATACAAGCGCCGCCAGGCGCCGGTGGGCATCCGCATCAGCCGCCGCAGCTTCGGCAAGGATTGGCGCTACCCCATCACCAACCGTTTCCGGGCGTGAGCGATCGACGACGACGCGGCCTTGAGCATCCCTCGCATTTCACCTTTCCAGGAGTTTCCGCCATGAAAATGATCACCGCCGTCATCAAGCCCTTCAAACTCGAAGAAGTCCGCGAAGCCCTGGCCGAGTGCGGCGTGACGGGCCTCACCGTCACCGAAGTGAAGGGTTTCGGCCGTCAGAAGGGCCACACCGAGCTGTACCGCGGCGCCGAATACGTGGTGGATTTTTTGCCCAAGGTGAAGGTGGAAGTGGTCGTGAAGACCGACGACGTGGACCGCTGCGTGGACGCCATCGTCAACGTGGCGCGCACGGGCAAGATCGGCGACGGCAAGATCTTCGTCACCGCCGTGGAGCGTGTGGTGCGCATCCGCACGGGCGACCTGGACGAAGCCGCCGTCTGATGGTCGACTGCGCGCCTGGGCGGCTGCGCTGGCTCAGATCACCGCCCGTAACGGAACATTCTGCGTGGCCTGCATGCCGGCGGCCTCGACCAGGGACTGCAGGAGGCTTTCGTGGTCGGAGGAGGCCGTCATCAGACCCATCTGCCAGTCGCTCATGAGTCCGCTGGCCACGCTGGTCTGCAGAAACGCCATCAGGCCGTCGTAGTAGCCGTCCACATTCAGCAGGCCGATGGGCTTGTCGTGGTAGCCGAGCTGGCGCCACGTCCACACCTCAAACAATTCTTCGAACGTTCCGATGCCGCCTGGAAGGGCCAGGAAAGCGTTGCAGCGCTCGGCCATCATGGCCTTGCGCTCGTGCATCGTCTCGACGATGTGCAGTTCATCGCAATCCCGGTTGGCCAGTTCCTTGTCCACGAGCGCCCGGGGAATCACGCCCAGCACGCGACCACCCGCGCGCCGTGTGGCCTCGGCCACCATGCCCATCAGGCCGCTGCGACCGCCACCGTAGACCAGTTGGCCGCCGTGCCGGCCGATCCATTCGCCGACGGCAATGGCTGATTCGGTGAATAACGGGTTTTCACCTGGGCGGGACCCCAGATAGACGCACAAGGAAAAAGACGGCTCAGCCATGGAAAAA
>NZ_BAAJYT010000179.1:0-7719 GCF_057541515.1 Acidovorax sp. KNOB132 | reverse complement strand
TGATGCCGCGCGGGCTGGCGGCGTAGAGCACGAACCCCACGGCATCGGCGCCGGCCGCCACGGCCGCATCCACATCGTCCTCTCGAGTGAGGCCGCAGATTTTGACGCGGGTGCGGTGGTGGGGCGGGCTGGTGCTGGCCGCGGTGCTGGCCTCGGGGGTCGGGCTGGTGCAGTTTTTCTGGGGCGACGTGGGCGCGGCGCCGTGGATCTACCCCTCCACGCCGGGGCTGGCGCTGGGCAATCTGCGCCAGCGCAACCAGCAGGCCTCGCTGCTGGGCATGGGCGCCTGGGCCCTGGCCTGGATGGTGGGCCGCCTGCAGGCCGCGCTGCCCGACCACCGCCAGCCGTGGCGGCCTGTGGCCGCGGGCGTGCTGGCGGCCTGGGCGCTGATGCTCATCAGCACGGCGGATGCGGCCACCGCCTCGCGCACCGGCATCCTCGAATGGGGCGTGATGCTCGGGCTGCTGGTGCTCTGGCGCCGCTCCCTGGGCGGCCTGCCCCTGGCCTTCGCCGCCACGGGGGGGCTGCTGTACGCGCTGGCGGCCTGGGCGCTGCCCTGGATGCTGGAGCGCTGGGCGGGCGTGTCGATGGACGGGCTGTTCCAGCGGCTCGCGGACGAGGGCCAAGGCTGCGTCAGCCGCACCGTGCTGTGGTCCAACATGCTCCACCTGATCGCGCAAAAGCCCTGGACCGGCTGGGGCTGGGGCGAGATGGCCTATGCCCACTACAGCACGCTGTTCCCGGGCGAGCGCTTTTGCGTGCTGCTGGACAACGCCCACAACCTGCCGCTGCACCTGGCCGTCGAGCTGGGCTTGCCCGTGGCGGGCGGGCTGTGCCTGCTGGCGCTGTGGGGCGTGTGGCGCCTGGCCCCCTGGCGCGAGACCGATCCGGTGCGGCAGCTGGCCTGGGGCGTGCTGGCCATCGTGGGCGTGCACAGCCTGCTGGAATTTCCGCTGTGGTACGGCCCGTTCCAGCTGGCCACGGGGTTCGCGTTGCTGCTGCTCGTGCGCCCGGCGCGGCCCTGGCGGCCCGGGCCGGCCTGGATCGCCGCCGCCGCGCTGGCCGGGGGTGCTGCGTTGGCCTTCGGGGGGCTGCTGGTGCGCGACTACGAACGGGTCAGCCAGCTCTACCGCGCCGTGCCCGACCGCGACCCGGCCTACCGCGAAGACACCGCCCGCAAGGTGCTGGGCGGTATCGCCTTCTTCCGCGGCACGGCCGATTTCGCCACCGTGACGACGACACCCGTGACCGCGCAGAACGCGGCCGACGTCCACACCCGGGCCACGCGGCTGCTGCACTACTCGCCCGAGCCCCGTGTCATCGAGGCGGTGCTGGCCAGCGCGGCATTGCTCGGGCGCACGGACGAGGTGGATTTCCACACGGTGCGCTACCGCATCGCTATCCGCAGGAGTACGCGCGCTGGGCGGCCAGCCACCCGGCCGCCGCGGCCTCCGCCCCGCTGCCTTGATGCCCTGACTGCCCCTCAGGCCAGGCCGCAGAACCGCGCCACCGTGCCGATGTGCGCGGGAAAGTCGCTCAAGGCATGGTCGCCGCCCTCCAGCAGGACCACCTGCGCGGCGGCATAGCGGCCCGCCATTTCGCGCCAGTCCAGCAACTCGTCGCCCTTGGCGATGATGGCCAGTTCCGGGCCGGCCGGGGGGCGGCCCCGCACGTCCAGCGCGCGCAGCTCGGCGATGTATTCGGGGCGGAAGAAAAAGCGCTCGGCCGGGTCGTGCCATGCGGTCTGCTCACCGATGTAGCGTTCCAGGTCGCGCGCCGGGTCCACGGCGGGGTTCAGCAGCACGCTCGGGCAGCGGGCCTGCTGCGCCACCCAGCTCGCGTAGAACCCGCCGAGGGAGGAGCCCACCACCGCCATCGTCCCCTGCGGCCAGTCCGCGATGCCCTGCGCCACGAGGCCCATGGCCGCCCGGGGCGAGGGCGGCAACTGCGGGCACCAGAAATGCACGCCCGGATGGTGGGCGGCCACGTGCGCCGCCATCTGCCGGGCCTTGGCCGACTGGGGCGAGGAGCGAAAGCCGTGCAGGTAGAGCAGGTGGGTGGTGGGCATGGTGGGGCGCGCGGCGGCGTGGAGCGATGCAGGCAATGGTGCGGCAGTGCCGGGGGCCTTCGATTGTGCCGGGACGGCGGCGCCTTCGGCCGGCCGGATAATCGCGCCCCATGTCCGCCGTCTTCGACAAACCCTCCCTGCTGCAGCGCGTCCTGCCCTTGTTCCGTGGCTTCGACTGGCTGCTCATCCTGGTGCTGTTGATGCTGGCATCGACCGGGCTGGTGGCCATGTATTCCTCGGGCTACGACCACGGCACGCGCTTTTACGACCATGGCCGCAACATGCTGCTGGCCGCCGGCATCCTGTTCGTGGTGGCGCAGGTGCCGCCCCAGCGGCTGATGGCGATGGCCGTGCCGCTGTACACGGTGGGGGTGGCGCTGCTGGTGGCGGTGGCGCTGTTCGGCATCACCAAGAAGGGCGCGCAGCGCTGGATCAACCTGGGGCTGGTCATCCAGCCCAGCGAACTGCTCAAGATCGCCATGCCGCTCATGCTGGCCTGGTGGTTCCAGCGGCGCGAGGGCCAGTTGCGGCCGCTGGACTTCGTGGTGGCCGGCGCGCTGCTGGCGGTGCCGGTGGGGCTCATCATGAAGCAGCCCGACCTGGGCACCTCGCTGCTGGTGCTGGCGGCCGGGCTGTCGGTGATCTTCTTCGCCGGCCTGCCCTGGAAGCTGGTGCTGCCGCCCGTGCTGATCGGGGGCATCGGCATCGCCCTCATCGTGTGGTTCGAGCCCCAGCTGTGCGCCGACGGGGTGCGCTGGCCCGTGCTGCACGACTACCAGCAGCAGCGCATCTGCACCCTGCTGGACCCCACGCGCGATCCGCTGGGCAAGGGCTTTCACATCATCCAGGGCATGATCGCCATCGGCTCGGGGGGCTTCTGGGGCAAGGGTTTCATGGCCGGGACGCAGACGCACCTGGAGTTCATTCCCGAGCGCACGACCGACTTCATCTTCGCCGCGTTCTCCGAGGAGTTCGGGCTGGCCGGCAACCTGTTCCTGATCGTGTGCTTCCTGATGCTGGTGTGGCGGGGCCTGGCCATCGCGGTCGGGGCCACCACACTGTTCTCGCGCCTGATGGCAGGGGCGGTGTCGATGATCTTCTTCACCTACGCTTTCGTGAACATGGGCATGGTGAGCGGCATCCTGCCCGTGGTGGGCGTGCCGCTGCCCTTCGTGAGCTACGGCGGCACGGCCATGGTCACGCTGGGGCTGGCGCTGGGCGTGCTGATGTCCATCGCGCGGGCGCAGCGCATTCCGCTGAACGAGCGCACATGAAAAAGCCGGCCAGGCGGCCGGCTTCGGGAGGGGCCGGGCGGCTCAGGCCTGCAGCGGCTCGTGCGCGGTCTCGCGGGCGACCAGCAGGGCCACCAGCGTGAGGCCCAGCGCGGCCGTCACGTAGAGCGACACCGCCACGGTGGAGCCGTACGACTTGAACAGCGAGGCGATGATGAGCGGCGCGAAGCCGCCCCCCAGGATGCCCGCCAGCGTGTAGGCCAGCGAGGCGCCGGCATAGCGCACCCGGTTGGGAAACTGCTCGGTCACGAAGGCGGCCTGTGGGCCGTACATCATGGCGTGGATCAGCAGGCCGCCGACCACCGCCGCGCAGATGGCGAGCGGCTGCGCCCGGTCCATCAGCACGAAGAACACGAAGGCCCAGGCAATGCCCAGCAGCGCGCCGGCGATGTACACCGGGCGACGGCCGATGCGGTCCGACAGCGCGCCGAACCACGGCACGGCGAGGGCGTTGCACGCCGCGCCGATCATGGTGGCGGTGAGCGCCAGCGGGCGCGACAGGTGCAGCACCGTGGTCACGTAGGTCAGGGTGAACACCACGACCAGCGCGTACAGCACGTCCGAGCCGATGCGCGAGCCGCCGGCCACCAGCAGGCGCCGCCAGTGCTGCGAGAACACCTCCTTGATGGGCGTCTTGGCCGTGGCCTGGTGGGCCTCCATTTCGCGGAACACCGGCGTCTCGTCGACGCCGCGGCGCAGCCACAGGCCGAACAGCACCAGCGCCACGCTGGAGACGAAGGGAATGCGCCAGCCCCAGGCCTGGAAGTCTTCGGGGCTCAGCCAGGCCGAGACCAGGGCGATGAAGCCGGTGCCGATCAGCGTGCCGCACGACGGGCCGACCTGCGTGAACGAGGCGTTGCGCCCGCGCTCGGTGGGCTTGCCGTGCTCCATCGACAGCAGCACCGCGCCGGCCCATTCGCCGCCGAGCGCCACGCCCTGCACGAAGCGCAGCGCCACCAAGGCGATGGGCGCCCAGATGCCCCAGGTGCCATACGTGGGCAGCAGCCCCATCAGCCCGGTCGAGACGCCCATGATCACCAGCGTGGCCACCAGCACGAAGCGCCGGCCCAGCCGGTCGCCCAGGTGGCCGAACACCATGCCGCCCAGCGGCCGGGAGATGTAGCCCACGGCATAGGTGGAGAACGCGAGGATGGTGCCGGTGAGCGGGTCGAAGGACGGAAAGAAGATGGCGTTGAAGACCAGCGCCGCCATGATGTTGTAGACCGTGAAGTCGTACCACTCGAGCGTGGTGCCAACCGAGCTGGCCATGGCAAGTCGGCCCATCTTGGGGGCGGCGGGGGGAGCGTGGGCGACGCCCTGGGGAACTGCACGCATGGGAGGATCTCCGGTGAAAGGCGATGAAGGAAAAATCGGGGGCGCAGGGGCCGGGAATGGCAGAGGGGATCAGGCCAGGTCGGCCCGCGTGAGCTTCCAGCCCAGCGTGTACTGGGCCGCCGCCGCGGCATCGGCCTGCAGCAGCGCACCAGCGCGCGCCAGGGCCTCGCGGTGCGCGTCGGCATGGCCGGTTTCCACCACCATGAGCGGCTGCAGCACGCGGCCCTCGGTGCGCTCCGTGGGCAGGGGTGTGCTCAGCACCGGGTCCGGCACCAGCAGGTACGACTGCACGAAGCCGGGCACCTGCGCGAGCTGGGTGCCGGCCTGCACGGCGCGCGCCACCAGTGCGGCGCGGTCATCGGCCGGCGGCAGGGCCAGCACGCTCAGGTGGCTGCCGGAGCCGAACCCGGTGACGGCCTCCACCGCGCACACGCGGCGCATCGGGTCCCGCATGCGGCCCAGGTTGGTGACCGACCAGGGCGTCTGCCGGCCGAACGCGGCGCGGTACGCATCGGACGTGAAGGCCGCGAGCGCCTGCGTGCGGTACAGGCCCAGGTACTTGCGGCCACCCTGCCGTGAAACGTAGCGGGCACCGGAGAGAAAACCGTCGATGCGCACGCGCTCTTCGACATGCTCGCGGTCATACCACTGGTTGAAGTCCGCCTCGTCGTCGGCATCGACATCGGCGGCCACGAAGAGCATGCCGTGCACGGTGCCGGGGGCGGCGGAGGGAAGGTTCTGGGAAGCCATGGGCACTTGCGATTCCTTGCAAAAAGACCCGGGAATCATCGGCCGCGCATCGGCCTGCCACAAACGGGTTTTTTTGCCCTGCGGCCATCAGAATTACTTGTCGGGTCGGATGCTTTTTCTGCACCAAATCAGGGTTCACCCTCTGTGCCCGGCGTCCGGAATGGTGCGGACAGCGAAGCGGCGAAGCGCTCGGATTCGCTGCACGCCAGCTCGGCCGCGCGGCGGATGGCGGCCGAGCCGCTGGCGTCCAGATGGCTCACCACGATGCGCTGGGGCGGCAGGGGCGTATCGCACGCGATCACGCGCAGGTCGCCGCGCTCGATCTCCTCGCGCACGGGTGGCAGCGGGATCAGCGCGTTGCCGAACCCCGACTGCACCAGCCGCACGATCGCCGCCATCGAACTCACGCAATGCACCTTGCCCACGGGCATGCTGGCCTGCCGATACAGCTGCTTGAGCGCCTGGTGGGGCTGCGATCCCGGGCTCATGGTCAGCACCGGCTGCAGCAGCAGGTGGGCGATGCGGCCTTCGTCGGGCTGGGGCGCGGAGGCGCCGGCGCCCACCCAGCCCATGGCCATCGGCGGGCAGGCCATGTTGACGATCTCGGCGCTGGCCATGGGGTCGGTCTGCAGCGCGATGTCGATCGCCCCGATCTGCAGGCGCTCGTGCAGGGCGAGGGTGGTTTCCGAGGTCAGCTGCACTTCGATGCCCGGGTGCAGGCGCTGCAGCGTGCCCAGGAAGTCCACCAGCCAGGTGTGCACCACGCTCTCGATCGCGCCGATGCGCACCAGGCCCAGAAGCTCCTGCTGCGGGTGCCCGAGCGCGATCATCTCGCGCTGCAGTTCCAGCATGCGCTCGCCATAGTCCAGCAGCCGCAGGCCCACGGGCGTGAGCCGCAGGTCGCGCGGGTCGCGCTCGAACACGCGGGCGCCGATCTCTTCCTCCAGCGAGGCGATGCGGTTGGAGATGGCCGCCTGCGTCACGTGCAGCCGCTCGGCCGCGGCGCGGAAGCTCCCGAGCCGCGCGATCCAGAGAAAGGCTTCGACGAAGCGGGTGTTCATCGCACGCAGGGCCCTGGCCGCAAGGGTTTCAGCCCGCGCGCAGGCAGGCTTCGATGGCGCGGCCCACCTGCAGCACGCGCGCATCGGCGCCGTGCACGCCGCCCACGGACAGGCCCACGGGCAGTTCGCCGGGCGCCTGGCAGGGAAGGGAGAGCGCGCAGCCATCCAGGAAATTGAGCACCGTCGTGTTGCGCAGCACCAGCCCGTTGGTGGCGAAGAACCGGGCATCGTCGCCGGTGAGGTCCGCCAGGCGCGGCGCGCGCACGGCCACGGTGGGCATCAGCCAGGCGTCGAGGTCGCGCAGGCGCTCCCGGGCGGTGGCTTGCAGGCGCATCCGCGCGTCCTGCAGGTCGATGTAGTCGGCCGCGGAAATCGCGGCGCCGCGGCGGGTGCGCTGGGCGACGCGGTGGTCGTACTGCGCCTCTTGAGCCGGGTCTTCCAGCCGCGCGCGGTGCACCTGCCAGGCCTCGGCGGCGATCAGCCCGCCCGCGGCGTTGAGCGAGGGCAGCTGGTGCAGTTCGGTGAAGCTGAAGCGCACGATGCGTGCGCCGGCGGCGGACAGGCGCTGGAGCGCGCCGTCGAAGGCGGCCGCCACCTCGGGCTCGACGCCGTCCATGACGAAGTCGTCCGTCACCCCCAGGCGCAGCCCGGCCAGCGGCGCGGCGCGGGTGTCGAGCGCCTCGCCGCTCAGGATGGCATCGACGAGGGCGCAGCAGTCCACGCTGCGGGCCAGCGGGCCGGCCGAGTCCAGGCTGCGCGACAGCGGGTATGCCCCGGCCAGCGGCACCCGGCGGGCGGTGGGCTTGAAGCCCGTGAGCCCGCAGAACGCGGACGGAATGCGGATCGAGCCGCCCGTGTCGGTGCCCAGTGCCACGGTGGCCAGGTCGAGCGCCACGGTGGCGGCGCCGCCGGAGGTGGAGCCCCCGGTGATGCGGCTCGGATCGTGCGGGTTGGCCGGCGTGCCGTAGTGGGGATTGAGCCCCAGGCCCGAGAAGGCGAACTCGCTCAGGTTGGTGCGACCGAGCAGCACTGCGCCCGCGGCGCGCAGGCGGGCCACCGCGACGGCGTCGGCCTGGGCGGGTGCCCCGGCCATCACGGCCGATCCGGCTCGGGTCACCTGGCCCTGCACGTCGAACAGGTCTTTGATGGAAACGGGCAGGCCGCCAGCGGCGAGGGCACGTGCCCGCCCGCGCGGGCGGCGTCGCTGGCGCGG